>CAZQRR010000001.1:0-75661 GCA_964595675.1 uncultured Rubrivirga sp.
GCCGCGTGACCGCCGGCCTGCTCGTGGCGAACCAGGATGTGGCGGACCTTGGTGGAATCCATCAGGGGGTCGTACGCCGGAAGGATCGCCCCGCCGGGAATGCCGAAGACCACGTCAACGTCGGCGGCCTCCAAAGCCTTGACCAGGCTTTGCGCACCCGTGATCTGCTCACCCATCGTCCGCTCCCTATCGATGATCGTCGCCCTAATGAGAAACCCTCCGACCCGTCTGGGTGTCGGAGGGTGCGCGCATGCGTGAACTCAGCTTGCGCGCTCCAGTACTACGACGATTGCTGCCATGGCAGGAGGATAGCCGCGGGCGGTCCGATGTGCCACCCCCGTCCCATCCGCCGCGGCAGGCAATTGACAGACCAGCGGAGCACGGATAGCGTAACCTGTATGACAGGTTTATCCGGTGAGCCTCCAACGACTCTTCCAAGGCCCGAGCAAGTCCATGCCCCATTCGCCGAGGCGCTCGTGGAATTGGCCGAGCGACGGCCCGACGTCGTAGTCCTGAGTGCTGACCTGAGCAACTACACCGACCTGCGGCCTTTTGCGACGGCCTACCCTGACCGATTCATCCAGGTAGGAATGGCGGAGGCCAACATGATGGGAATCGCCGGAGGCCTCTCCCGAGCAGGGTTGCTCCCGATCGCGGTCACGTACGGCGTCTTCGCCACCCGCCGTGCCTACGACCAAGTGGCGATGGCCCTCGCCACAGGCGGTGGGCACGCGATCGTGGTCGCCTTCCTCCCCGGGATTACGACCCCCTTTCGCGCCACGCACCAAGCGACCGACGACCTAGCCCTCATGCGTGCAATTCCTGGAATGACAGTCATCGACCCAGCCGATGCCACGGAAGTAGCCTCGACACTTCATGCGGCTGCCTACCATCACGGCCCCGTCTACTTGCGTGGTCTGCGCGGAGTCGTGGAACGTCGATTCCCCCCAGGTGATTTCCGAATAGGCCCGGCGCGTTTGGTCCGGTCAGGTCAGGATGCCCTGGTGGTCGGCACGGGTCTGGGAACGGTCTGGGCTCTCGACGCAGCCGAGATTGCCGCCCGCGACGGAGTCGAGGCAACGGTCATCCACGCCCCCACGCTCAAGCCATTCGATCACGACTTCATTCGAGCAGCCTGCGAGGACTTCACCAACGTGCACGTCGTGGAGAACCACTCGACCATCGGCGGCCTCGCAGACGCTGTTTCCAGTGCCTTAGCTCGGGGTGGGCGAGCGACACGCGTCATCGCACACGGTGTGCCAGATGCTTGGGCACCTGCGGGGTCGCTGGATCACATCCGTGCAGCTCTCAGTCTGGACGCGAATGGCCTGGCGCGGGCCATCGCTCGCGAATCGGGTCGACCATGATCAGTGACGCGGAGTTAGCCGTAGTCGCGAAGTCCCTACGCCGCAGGTGTATCGAGATGTGCCGGGGTAGGGGCCGAGGATATGCGGGTCAAGGACTCGCACTCGCAGACATAATGGCGGTTCTCTATTTCGACGCCCTACGACGTGAGGGGCCTGAGATAAGTGACCGAGTTGTGCTATCGACAGGACATAGCGCGATCGCGGTGTATTCGGCACTCGGGGAATTGGGGGTGTTCACTGACGACGAATTGCGCACCTACGGACAGGACGGCTCCCGGATCGAGGAGAGTCCACTCTCCGGGCTCCCGGGGTTCCCGATCACCGGTGGCTCCCTTGGCCAGGGCCTGTCTCAAGCCGTGGGCTTGGCACTCGGCGATCGGATGGCGGGGCGGGACACGCGAACCTTCTGCATCATCAGCGACGGTGAACTACAGGAAGGTCAGATTTGGGAGGCTGCAATGTCGGCTGCCCACTATCAACTCAGCAACCTCGTCGTACTAATCGACAATAATCGGATGCAAGCGGACGGGGACCCTGCCACAGTCATGGCAGTGGAACCCATCGATGACAAGTTCGCGGCGTTCGGCTTCGACGTGGATCGGATATCGGCGAATGATCTTCCCGCCGTCCGAGCCGCTGTCAACCGGTCGCTGCAAGCAACCGAGCGGCCGGTTGCACTCGTGTGCGACACGGTCCTCGGCTTCGGCGTACCCAGTTTCGTGAACTACGCAAAGGTTCACTATATGAACGTGTCCGACGAAGTCTGGCGTCGAGCCCTCGAGGAAATCGGCTAGCGATGGAGTCTGTCGCTGCCATACGTACATTTCGTTGGCCTAGCCAACCCAACTGCACTTGGGTGGAGATAGAGACGGCTTCCGGTGTGGTCGGACTTGGCGAGACCTTCTACGGTGCTGCAGCGGTGGAGGCGATCATCCACGACATGATCGCTCCCCTTCTCCTAGGCAAGGATCCAGAGGAGCGCACCGCACATGCGCGTGACTTCTTTTCGTGCGCCAATTTCTCTGGATACGCGGGCGCGGAAATGCGTGCCTGGAGTTCCATCGATATCGCTCTTTGGGACATCGCAGGGAAGTTGCTCGCGCGTCCAATTCACGGGCTACTCGGCGGGCGCGTCCGCGATTCCATAGACGTCTACGTGACATGTGCCAATGCGGGGTCACATCCCGATCAAGATCGATTCCTCGAGCGACCCTCGGACCTCGCTCGAGAATTGCTCGCCGATGGGATCACGGCCATGAAGATCTGGCCTTTCGATCGCTTCGCACCACAAATCACCGGAGGCTTCGCGACGGGACCCGCGGGATGGTCGGCCATGGGTCCACCTGGACATGCGATCAGCCCACGCGATTTAGCGGACGGAGTTCGGGCCTTCGAGGAAATCCGCGACGCTGTGGGCGACCAGATGTCGTTGATCCTCGAGGGTCACTCACGTTGGGATGTCACCACCGGTATCCGAATCCTGCGGGCACTTGAACACGTCGACCTACTGTGGGCGGAGGACGTGATCCAGCCCGACAGCGTCGATGATCTGCGCCGACTCGTGGATGAAACCGAAGTACCCCAGGCAGTTAGCGAGCGCCTGATCACGCGTCATCGTTATCGAGAGATCCTCGAAAAGCGCGCCGCACACGTCGTGATGCTCGACGCGGCCTGGACCGGCGGAGTGACTGAGTCCGCGCAGATCGCAGACCTGGCGGACCTTTTCCATCTACCCTTCGCCCCACACGACTGCACTGGCCCAGTCACGGCACTCGTCAACTTGCATCTGTGTGCCGCACGATCGAATGCGATGATCACGGAGATCGTTCGTGGATTCGTGGATGGCTACTACCTCGAGGTCCTGGACATGCGCCTGCCGGTCTCCAATGGCCACGCAACTGCACCTCCGGGGTACGGCCTAGGCGCGAACTTGCGTGATGACTTCCGGCAGCGGTCAGACGTATCGATCCGGCAATCGACAGCACAGTGAAAGGTGATCCATGCAGCGTCTTTACGGTTGTACCGCCATCGTCACTGGGGCAAGTGGGGCGATCGGACAAGCTGTGGTTGAGAGGCTCGAACAGGAAGGTGCTTCAGCGGTCCTAGTGACGGATCTTCCTCAGACCGACATTCTGAGCGTATTTCAAGCAAGGTCAAGTCACACCCACGCAGTCGCCATGGATCTCGCCGAACCCGCAGGCGCTTTGCGCCTCATGGATGCGTGTGCGGAATACCTCGGCATTCCGGACATACTCGTTAATGTGGCCGGAGCGTGGCAGATCGTTGACTTTCTGGACAGCGATGAAGATCAATGGATGTCGATGATCAGAGCGAACCTGCTGACTGCGATGTCCGCCTGCCATGCGGTTCTTCCCGGGATGCTAGGACGAAACAGCGGGAGCATCGTGAACTTCGCATCGACCGCAGGTGAGTATGGATCGATCCGTCCATCAGCCGCCTACGCAGGCGCGAAAGGTGGGGTTATCGGGTTCACCAAGTCACTCGCGCGCGAGGTATCGCCTGCGGGAGTACGCGTGAATGCAATCAGCCCCGGCCCAATCGATACTCCAGCATTGAAGGCAGCCAGTCCCGAGCAGCGTGCAATCGCAGCGGCGCGAACCCTCGTAGGCCGACTAGGACGCCCTGAAGACATCGCCGCTGGAGTCGCTTACCTCGCGAGCGAGGATTCCGCATTCGTCACGGGCACCGTGCTCCAAGTCAATGGCGGGAGCCTGCTGTAAAACGTCCGGTCAGAACGTGTTGAGGGAAGAGTCTCTGCGACTGGGCCAAGTGCTCTGCCATGGCATGTGCAGCGCCATCCGCATCTCCCGCCTTCACGCAGTCCAGAATGCGCTCGTGCATGGCGATGCCGCCGTCCACGGCGCCGTCACGACCGTGCGACTCGATCATTCCGGTAACGATGATCTCCACTAGCGGTTCGAGGAGCGTCGGGAGCAAAGGATTTCCGCTTGCACGGGCGAGTTCGACGTGGAATGCCATATCCGCCGAGGAGTACGACGTCGAATTGGCCGCCGACATTCTCATGGAGTGCAGGAGTTGCTCCAGTGCGTCCTGACTCTCCGCAGATGCTCGTGTGGCGGCTAACCGTGCGGCGGTCACCTCGATCGCCGCACGTGCCTCGTAGAGCTGCTCCACGTGGATCGAACCTTCGTCAGCCAGACGCAGGTGTCGACGCAGGGCATCAGCGATGGTCCCGGCATCTGGGCTCTGGACGTAGGTTCCACTGCCGTTCACCGTCATGACATAACCCCGCTCGCGGAGTTGCCCAAGTGCCTCACGAATGATCGGACGGCTCACCGAGAGGTCTGAAGCCAAAGTCGCCTCTCCCGGCAATTTATCCCCGAGGGACAGTTCCCCTGAGTCGATTCGCTGAGCGAGAACCTCAACGACCCGGGCAACGGCGGTGGGCCGCTCCCTGCGTCCGGGCTCGGATGCAGTCACTCGTCGCAAACCGCGCCACGGGATGCGGATCCGACGAGCCGTGCGTACTTCGCCAACACTCCACGCTCGTAGCGTGGCGGGAGTGGTTGGAACCTTGCGCGCCGGCGTTCGAGTTCCGCCGGATCCACGAGGAGATCGAGTGTGCGTGCACCGATGTTTATCCGGATGCGATCCCCTTCCTCGACGAGCGCGATGGGGCCTCCATCCACCGCCTCGGGGGTGACGTGTCCGACGCACAGGCCGGTCGTGCCACCAGAGAAACGGCCATCGGTGATCAGCAAAACCTCCTTCCCCAGACCGGCACCCTTGATCGCGCCGGTAACCATCAGCATCTCGCGCATTCCCGGGCCGCCCTTGGGGCCTTCGTAACGGATGACCACGACGTCTCCCGGCTGGATGAGGCCGTCTTCGAGCGCAGCCATTGCGGCCTGCTCGCGCTCGAATACCCGGGCGGTTCCCTCGAACAGGTCCACCGGGATACCTGCGTTCTTCACCACGGCCCCGTCCGGGCAGAGCGTCCCGCTGAGGATCGTGATGCCACCCGTCGGCGCTATCGCATCGCGGGATGCCTTAAGGATCCGCCCATCAGGGTCCGGAGGATCGAGGGAGGCAAGGTTCTCCGCCATTGTCTTCCCCGTAACGGTGAGACAGTCGCCATGGAGGAGCCCGGCATCGAGCAGGGCTCGCAAGATGACCGGCACGCCACCGACACGGTCGACGTCGCTCATGACGTATTGGCCGAAGGGCTTCACGTCGGCCAGGAGGGGCACCTTCGAGCCGATTCTGTGGAAGTCCTCGATGTGCAGTTCCACATCCGCCTCGTGGGCTATAGCCAAGAGATGCAGAACGGCGTTCGTGGAACCGCCGAAGGCCATCAGGACCGCGATCGCGTTCTCGATGGATTGGCGCGTGATGATGTCGCGCGTGGTGATGCCCTGCCGGATGAGTTCGACCACGGCCTCGCCGGAGCGTCGGGCATAACTGTCGCGCCGCCGATCGACAGCGGGCGGTGCGGAAGATCCAGGAAGAGACATCCCCATCGCCTCGGCGATCGATGCCATGGTGTTGGCGGTGAACATCCCACCGCAGGCGCCCTCACCTGGGCAGATGGCACGCTCGATCGCATCCACATCCTCACGAGACATGAGTCCACGCGCGCACGCCCCGACAGCCTCGAAAGCGTCGATGATGGTGACGTCTTTCTCCGTGCCATCGGAGAGTTTCACATGCCCGGGCAGGATCGAACCGGCGTAGACGAAAACGGCGGCGATGTCGAGGCGGGCGGAAGCCATCAGCATGCCGGGAAGGGACTTATCACAGCCAGCGAAGGTGACCATTCCGTCCAAACGTTCCGCCTGCATGACCGCCTCGACGGAGTCGGCGATGATCTCGCGACTGACGAGAGAGAAATGCATGCCCTCGTGACCCATGGAGATGCCATCGGAGACGGAGATCGTGCCGAATTGCATGGGAAATCCCCCCGCCGCGTGCACTCCCTCCTTGGCTGCAGTGGCAAGCCGCGCCAGGGACATGTTGCAGGGGGTGATCTCGTTCCAGGAGGATGCGATGCCGATCTGTGGCTTCGGGAAATCCTCATCACTCATTCCGACCGCCCGGAGCATGCCACGTGCGGCAGCCCTCTCCAGGCCCTCGGTGACGTCTCTACTTCGCGGCTTCATGTCGACCATGGGTTCACACTAGCGAGGGCGTCGCTTCGGTCGTGCCCTACTCCAGCCCCCCTAGGCGCTCGAAGAGCAGCGCGCGCACCTTGGCCGCGTCGGCCTGACCTTGGGTCGCCTTCATCACCGCTCCCACGATCGCACCCGCGGCTTGGACTTTGCCTCCACGGATCTTCTCGGCGACGTCGGGTTGCTCGGCGAGCGCGGCTTCGATCGCGGAGATCAACGTGGAGTCGTCGCTCACCACGACCAAACCGCGATCCGCCACGACGGTGTCGACGTCGCCTTCCCCGGTCACGACGCCTTCGAAAACCTGACGTGCGAGCTTGTCGGTGAGCGAACCATCGGCGATCAGTGCTTCGACGCGAGCGATGTGAGCGGCAGTGACTCCCAGGTCCGCCAGCGCGATCCCCTGCTCGTTGGCCATGCGGGTGAACTCCCCGGTCCACCACTTGCGCGCGGCCGCCTGATCCACGCCCGCTGCCACGGTCTCCTCGACGAGGTCGAGGGCCTCGGCGTTCACCAAAGTGGCCATGTCCAGATCGCTGATTCCCCACTCCTGCTGCAAGCGGGCTCTGCGTACCGAAGGAACCTCGGGCAAAGTGCCGCGGAGTTGCTCGACCCACTCCGCGCTGGGGGCCACCGGCACGAGGTCGGGCTCGGGGAAATACCGGTAGTCCTCGGCGTGCTCCTTGGATCGACCCGGCGTGGTTTCACCGGTGTCCTCGTGGAAGTGCCGGGTCTCCTGGATGACTCGACCACCACTGGAGAGAACGGCAGCCTGGCGCTCGATCTCGAAGCGCACGGCCCGTTCCACCGAACGCAGGGAGTTCACGTTCTTGGTCTCCGAGCGCGTTCCCCACGGTTCACCCGCAGGAGCAAGCGAGACGTTCACGTCGCATCGCAAGGAACCCTGATCCATTCGAACATCGGAAACCCCCAAAGCCCGCATCAAGTCGCGCAGCTCTGTCACGTAGGCACGAGCAACCACCGGGGCGAGGGCACCGGTTCCCACGATCGGTTTGGTGACGATCTCGATCAACGGGATACCGGCACGGTTGTAGTCCACAAGCGAGTAGTCGGCGCCATGGATGCGGCCGGTGTCGCCGCCGGCATGGGTGAGTTTCCCGGTGTCCTCTTCCATATGGACCCGCTCGATTTCCACGCGAAATTCACGCGGCCCTTCATCGGTGGGAATCGTCACGTCCAGGTATCCATCCGTGCACAGGGGCTCGTCGTACTGACTGACCTGGTAGTCCTTGGGCATATCGGGGTAGAAATAGTTCTTGCGCGCGAAACGGCACCAGGACGCGATGTCGCAATGCAGCGCCAAACCCATCCTGATGGTCGATTCCACTGCAGCGCCATTCACCACGGGCAGCGAACCTGGCAGACCGAGGCAGACCGGACACACCTGCGTGTTCGGTGCAGCGCCGAATCCCGTAGCGCACGAGCAGAACATCTTGGAAGCAGTTCCGAGTTCCACGTGGGTCTCCAAACCCATGACGGGATCGAAGGCCGCGAGCGCATCGTCGAAGTTCATTCGCATGTCCGATTGAGCCGTCATAGTGACGGCACCTCCTCGATCAGGTTGTGACCCCATCTATCGACCAGTGCCTGCTCCAAGGCACTACCGACTCGATACAGCCGATCATCGCCAAGTGCCGGAGCCATGATCTGCAAGCCGACCGGCAGTCCGTCTTCGGGTGCCAGACCGATCGGTACCGACATCGCGCAGTTGCCCGCGAGATTGACCGGGATAGTGGCGATGTCGTTGAGATACATGGCTAGCGGATCATCGATCTTCTCGCCGATGGAGAAAGCGGTCGTGGGTGCGGTGGGTGAAATAAGGACATCCACCTGCTCGAACGCGGCCGCGAAATCACGGGCGATGAGTGTGCGCACCTTTTGTGCCTGCCCGTAATAGGCGTCGTAGTAGCCACTCGACAGTGCGTACGTGCCCAACATGATTCGACGCTTGACTTCGGCACCGAAGCCGGCTTCCCGAGTTTGCGCCATCACTTCCTCGACGGATGCATCCGCACCATCCCCTACCCGCAGGCCGTATCGCATGCCATCGAAGCGTGCGAGGTTGCTCGATGCTTCCGACGGCAAGATGAGGTAGTAGGCCCCCAAGGCGTAGTCGAAGTGAGGACACGAGACCTCGATCACCTCGGCCCCGAGATCGGTGAGGATGGTCACCGCTTCATCGAAGCGTTGACGGACACCGGATTGGTAACCCTCGCCTCCGAGTTCTCGAACCAGACCGATACGCATGCCACGCACATCCGCCGTGCGAGCCGCAGCCACCACGTCGGGGACCGGCGCATTGATCGAGGTCGAATCCCGCGGGTCGAATCCGGCGATCACCTCGTGCAATAAGGCGGCATCGAGAACCGTCCGCGCGCAAGGACCCGCTTGGTCCAGCGAGGACGCCAGCGCGACCAATCCGTATCGCGAGACTGCTCCGTAGGTCGGCTTGACGCCCACGGTTCCGGTGACAGCAGCTGGCTGACGGATGGAACCACCGGTATCCGTACCGATCGCCAACGGGGCCTCGAAGGCCGCGAGCGCAGCAGCCGAGCCGCCACCGGAGCCACCCGGAATACGTTGCAGGTCCCACGGATTGCGGGTGGGTCCGTATGCGCTGTGCTCGGTCGAGGAACCCATCGCGAACTCGTCCATATTCGTCTTGCCCAAGACGACCACGCCGGCGTCGCGGAGCCGCTCGACGATCGTGGAGTCGTAAGGCGGCTTCCACCCTTCGAGGATGCGTGAACCGCACGTGGTCGGAACGCCTTTCATCGTCAAGACGTCCTTCAAGGCCAGCGGTATGCCGGCAAGGGCACCCAGGGGGGTCCCGCTGGCCCGCTGTTCGTCGGTTTGCCGCGCGGTAGCCAAAGCCGCGTCACGATCCACGAACAAGAAGGCGTGCACGCGATCATCGACCGCATCAATTCGATCCAAACACGCTTGGGTTAGTTCGACGGAGGTGATCTCCCCTGCCTGCAATGCAGCAGACAACGTTGCGGCGTCTTGGCGGATCAGGTCAGCATCGGCGATAGGTCGGTTCAGCGGCGACATCTCACTCCTCGCCCAAAATCCGCGGGACACGGAATCGATCGTCTTCCCACGCTGGAGCCGCGGCGGCCACTTCCTCCCGCTCGAGTCCCGGCTTGACGACGTCCTCTCGGAAGACGTTCGTCACCGGAATCGGATGGGAGGTGGGCGGGATGTCAGCCGCGACTACTTCGGAAACTCGGGCCACCGCGTCCACGATCGCCGACAGTTGCTCGGCGTAGTGACTGGTTTCCTCCTCGGTCAACTCCAAGCGAGCGAGATGAGCGAGGTGCTGGACTTCCTCGCGGGAGATCTGTGCCATGACCTCATCCTTGCAGTACCGCATTTTCCAACACCGCATCCAACCCCTGCTCGAGGAGCAGATCGAATGCTTCCGCGGCAATAACCGGGACACCCAGCGATTCGGCCCTATCGAGTTTCGACCCAGCGCTCTCCCCCGCCACCAGCGCGGATGTCTTCTTGGAGACCGACCCGGCAACCTTCGCGCCGCGAGCAGTTGCCGCCTCGGAGGCCGCATCGCGCGTGTAGCCGGGGATCGAACCGGTGATGACGATCGTCAAACCGGCCAGAGTCTGTGGTAGGGCAGCCGCCGCATCGGCTACGGCATCGACGAGGCGCACGCCGCCGCGTTCCCACTTCTCGATGATCTCCCGATGCCAGGCCTGGTCGAACCACTCGATCACCGCTTCCGCGATGACCTGACCGACCCCTTCGACTTCAGCCAACCGATCGAGATCGGCCTGGGCGATCGCATCGATCGATCCGAACTCGCGGGCGAGTGCTTGGGCGGCGGTAGGCCCCACGTGACGGATGGACAGCGCGACGAGCATCCGCCACAGAGGTTTGGACTTGGCTGACTCCAGGTTGGCGAGCATCGCCTTGGCGTTCTCGGTGAGCTGTGGACCTTCCTCGCCTTTGGCCGGTTCCCGGGTGAAGAACGGACAGGTGAGCAAGGATTCGGCGTCGATGAGGAACAGATCCCCCATGTTCTGGACCACGCCGCAGTCGAGCAACGCCACCGCTGCCTTGTAGCCCAAACCTTCGATATCCAATGCCCCGCGAGAGGCCACGTGGAAGAGCCGTTCGCGAAGTTGCGCCGGACAAGAAACCGCGTTCGGACAGCGGATGTCCTTGTCGCCATCCTTCTCGGGTTTGAGCGCCGTTCCGCAGTCAGGGCACTTCGTGGGCATGACGAAGGGCCGCTCGTCCCCCGTGCGCACCTCGACGACCGGACCGATCACCTCGGGGATGACGTCGCCGGCCTTGCGCAAGAAGACCATGTCGCCTATCAGTACGCCTTTGCGCTCCACTTCGAATTGGTTGTGCAAGGTGGCCATCGAAACGGTCGATCCAGCCACCTTGACCGGATCCATCACGGCGAAGGGGGTGACCCGCCCGGTGCGCCCGACGTTGACGGCGATGTCCAACAGGCGGGTTCGCACCACCTCGGGTGGGTACTTGTATGCGATAGCCCATCGGGGTGCTCGCGATGTCTCGCCCAACTCCTCTTGAAGGGCGAACTCATCGACCTTGATCACCACTCCATCGATCTCGTGCTCTACATCATGCCGATGCTCGGAGTAGTAATCGATGTATTCACGAACACCATTCACGGAGTCGTGCACCGCCATGCGCGCACTTACCGGGATGCCCATCGTGTCCAGGAGCGCGTACACCTCGCTTTGCGACGTGACGTCGATGCCCTCACGAGCACCCACTCCGTGTGCGGTGAACCCCAGTGCCGCCAAGCGTCCGCGCGCCAAAGCGAATTCACGTTCCAGCCGATCGACTCGGGCCTCGGACCTCGCCCCTTGGGTGGAGCGTGCAGCGTTGAGTTCCTCCACGCGCTTGTCCATCCGCTGGCGGATCGTTCCGGATGCGGCATTGCGCGGGTTGGCGAACGGGGTGGCCCCAGCAGCCATCTGCTCATCGTTGACTTCGTCGAAGTTCGCGGTGGAGAGGAAGACCTCTCCGCGAACCTCCAATAATGCCGGCGGCTTCTTGGTCGCGAGACGCTCCGGAATCGCCTCGATGAACTGTGCGTTGTATGTGATGTCCTCGCCCACGACACCGTCGCCACGTGTGGCCACCGAAATCAATGCGCCGTCGCGATAAACAAGGTCGACAGCCAAGCCATCGATCTTCACTTCGCATAGCAGGCGGGGAATGGATCCAAGTCCGCGCTCGATTCGATCGAGCCATGCGGTCAACTCCTGATCATCGAACGCGTTGTCCAGGGAATACAGGCGAACGAGGTGTTGAACCGGCTCGAACATCTCCGAACGCTGTCCGCCCACCGTCTGGGTTGGCGATTCGCCACTGGCCAACTCTGGATGAAGCCGCTCCAGCTCCTCGAGTTCGTGATAGAGAAGGTCGTACTCCTCATCAGAGATCGTGGGGCGCTCGTGCTGGTAGTAGGCGGTGCGTGCAGCGTTGATGGAATCGACGAGTTCCTCCCAGCGGCGGCGTGCGGAGTCGGACAACGCTGCCGCAGCACCCTTGCGCTCAGCCACCGTCTACCTCCGGATGCTCATCACGAACGATCGACCCCACCCGAACGCACGCTTCCATCACGCGACGCGCCACGTGCAGATCGACCCCAGCCAATCCGCTGCTCGGGGTGATCGCCACATTGGCTGGCACCTCCGAGAAACCACTGTCGGACATGAATCCTCTCAGCAACGCACTGCTCTGCGCATCCGATGCAGGCCTGGTTACTCGATCGAAGGTGCGCACGGGAACACACCCCAGAAGCAATCCGATTCCGTCCTCCCATGCCTGTGCCAGGGCATCGGCGGCGGGAAGCGGGCGATCCAAATCCACCCCGAGGAACTGAGCACCAGCATCCCGGAACAACGCGATCGGCGCCCTTGGACGGAAACATCGGATTCCACCAATGGCTCCCACAGACGTAAGGGCGTGCATCACCGTCTGCAGGAGGACTTGGACAACCGGGGGCTCCAGGCTGCGATACGTCAACCGACCGCTGCTCGTACGCACCTCGCCCGCGAGAACAGCGGGGATATCCGGTTCGTCGACCTGAACCACAACGTGAGCATGCGGAAATGCACGTTGCATGCGGGTGACCAGACCAGCGAATGCAGCCGCTGCCGCGGCGGAGAGTTCGACAACAGCCCCACGGTCACGAAGGAGTGCCTCACCGGCGGAATCGGTGATGCGCGCAGCCAAGGTGATCGGGCCGGTCACTTGGACCTTCACCGGCCCCCGGTGTGAACCCACCGATTCCTCGAGTACCTCGAGGTCCTGCGACATCCACGCACGAGCTCGGCGCAGCACGCCTTGACCGGCATGACCCACGCGCCACCCCGACACCGTGGTTTCCACTTCGAAGGCTCGATCGACATCAGCGAGCATCGCCGCCGATCTGCCTACCGGATCACCACCGGGACCACGCGCGGGCAGTTGCACCACGTGCGGGAAGGCTCCGAATTCACCCACCACGATCGCGGTCGACTCTCGCGCATCGATACCCGGCATCGATCCGACGCCGGTGGCAACGGCTGGAAACGGCCAGATAGGTGCGGGTGGATGATCGCTCAAGCTTTCACGCACTCACGCTCGGACGTCGCTGACAAGCGCAGGATCACTCGCCCGCACGGTGCTGCGAATCCGCCCCGATCCCAGGACCTGACTGTCGCGGTAGATCGCAACGTTTTGACCATGCGCCAAACCGCGCACCGGTTCGACGAGTTGCACGTGCAAACGATCGTCGACGAGTCGAGCTCGGGCTGGGACGCCGGGATGATGGGCGCGCACTTGCGCGATGACTTCGACCCACTCCTGGCCCAACGGTGAGGCGCACCAGATCACGTGATCTGCATCCATTGCTACGACGTCGAGCAGTTCGGCCGATCCGACGAACACGGTGTCGGAAGTCGGATCCACATCAACCACGTAGCGCGGGCGTCCATCCTCACCGGGAATTCGCAGATCCAGTCCGCGGCGCTGACCGATCGTGACCGTGAATGTTCCGCTGTGCTGACCCACTTCGTGGCCCGTGGCGAGGTCCACGATGGCACCGGGCCGCTCACCGATCGTCCGCGTGAGGAAACCTTGGGTATCGCCATCGGGAATGAAGCAGATGTCGTGACTATCGGGCTTCGATGCGGTTCTCAGCCCGCGCGCCTCGGCCTCGATGCGGACGTCGGCCTTGATCGAATCACCTAGCGGGAACAGGCAATGCTCGAGCAGATCTCGTTCGATCACCGCCAGGACATAGGACTGGTCCTTGTCCGGATCCACGGCGCGGTGCAATTCGGGGCCGCCTGCACCATGCACGATCCGTGCATAGTGACCGGTCGCGACGGCATCGAAACCAAGAGCTAAGGCGCGATCCAACACAGCACGAAACTTGATGTGCTCATTGCAGCGCAGACAGGGGTTGGGGGTGCGGTTGTCCTCATATTCGGCGATGAAATCAGCCATGACCTCTTCGGCGAACTCAGCCGAGAAATCCCACACGTAGAAGGGGATCCCCAGCGCATCCGCTACCCGCCGAGCATCACGCGCATCGTCGATGGTGCAGCACCCCCGCGAGCTACCGTGGCTTGTCTCGGCCCGAGCCAAAGCAAGGTGGATACCCACGACTTCATGGCCGGCATCGACCATGCGGGCGGCCGCTACGGATGAATCCACGCCCCCCGAGAGCGCGGCAACCACCCTCATGCGTCGTCCTCACGCGCAGCACGCGAGCCGGTCGAAGGCTTCGCCGAACGCCCGCTGGAAACCGATCCAGCTCGACGAGCACGCTCTACAGCGGCTGGCAGTGCGTCGACCACGGCCTGGACGTCCAGCTTCGTGGACGTCCTGCCCAGACTGAAGCGAAGCGAAGACCGAGCAGTGCGCTCATCGACACCCATGGCTAGAAGTACATGACTGGGCTCGGGGATGCCGGCCGTGCATGCCGATCCGGTGGAGCAGTCCACACCCGCGGCATCGAGCAACATGAGCAGTGCGTCGCCCTCGGCCCCCGGGATCGAAACGTGGACGTTGCCAGGTAACCGCGCCGATGCATCGCCCACCGCAGGACCGTTGATGATGGCGTCGGGAACTACTGCACGTATACCGTCGGCGAGCAGCACCTGAAGTTCATTGAGATGCAGCGCATGACTTCGCTGCTCGGCCACGGCGTGCCGCACTGCCACGGCGAATGCCGAAATCGCGGGCGCGTCGAACGTGCCGGATCTCACGTCGCGCTCTTGCCCACCGCCATGGGAGATGGGCACGATCGACTCATGCGGGTCGATGATCAGGGCACCCACACCGAATGGTCCACCGATCTTGTGCCCGCTCAGGGTCACTGCTGCTCCCGGAATCTTCGCTAGATCGATCGGAAGTTGACCGAGTGCTTGTACTGCGTCGGTGTGGAACGGAACTCCCATTACCTTGCACGCTGCCGCGATGTCAGCAACCGGCTGAACAGTTCCGACCTCGTTGTTGGCCCACATCACGGTGACGAGCGCCGTTCGGTCCGCATTCGCGCGGACGAATTCCCCAATCGCATCGGCATTGACCAAGCCACGGTCGTCGACCGGCGCCCAGACAAGCTCAGCACCCTCGTGCTTCCCGAGCCATTCGACCGGATCCAGGACAGCGTGATGCTCGATCGCAGAAGCGATCACCGCCGGAGCAGACACCCCCAAACGAGCCTTGCGTGCCCAGAACAGGCCCTTGATCGCAAGGTTGTCGGACTCGGTGCCACCGGACGTGAAGATGACCGCGGAGGGACGAGTGCCGAGATCATCGGCGATGGACTCGCGCGCTTCCTCGACTAGCCGTCGAGAATGTCGGCCCGCAGCATGCAGGGACGACGGATTGCCGATGACCTGGCTGGCTTCCAGCCATGCCTCACGGGCTTTCGGAAGCATCGGAGTGGTGGCCGCGTGATCCACGAAAACGCGAGGCGGGTTCGTCCGCTCACGCTCATCCGGTGCCTTCATGACCACCCTGAGATGGTAGTCAGCCTTACTATCCGGCGCGCTTCTCGATCTCATCGGTGAGCTGGGGAACCACCTCGAAGAGGTCGCCCACCACGCCGAAGTCGGCCAGTTCGAAAATGGGTGCCTCGGCGTCCTTGTTGACGACCACCACGACCTTGGATGTTTGCATGCCCGCCCGATGCTGGATTGCTCCGGAGATCCCGTTGGCGATGTACAGCTGTGGCGAAACGGTCTTGCCCGTCTGGCCCACCTGGTACTGATGCGGATACCAGCCAGCATCCGTTGCTGCACGTGACGCTCCGACCGCCGCGCCGAGTGAATCGGCCAACTTCTCGATGACTGAGAAACCCTCCGGCCCACCGACACCGCGACCACCCGAGACCACCACCGACGCTTCGGTGAGTTCCGGACGTCCACCTTTGCTCGCAACGGTGCGCTCGACGATCCTCGCCTTTTTCGAGGCGTCGCTCAGGACCGTGGTCACTGCCTCACTAGAACACGATGCGGGTGCCGGCTCGGGCGCAACGGAGTTCGAGCGGACCGTGTAGATCGGCATACCCACAGTCACCTTCGAGTGGACCACCGTGCTGCCACCGAAGACGCTTTGCGTGGCGACACCCGATGAGTCGATATCCACCGCATCGGTGATGACACCGCTGTTCACCCGAATTGCGAGACGTCCGGCAGCTTCCTTGCCGTCGGCCGACGACGGGACGAGCACGGCTGCTGGGGACAAGTCGTTTACCAGACCGGCGAGCACATCCACCATGGGTACCACCGGATGGTCGGACATTCCATCACCATCTGCAACGTACAACTTCCCTGCGCCGTACTCGCCGAGAAGTTGGAGAGCTTCGGCGCTGCCGGACCCGAACCACACACCAACGGGCTCACCTAGGCGACGCGCCAAGGTGAGGAGTTCTAGTGCGGCCTTCTTCACTGCGCCGTTCGCAGGATCGTGCTCGATCAGGACGAGAACAGGTGCCATGTTTCTATCCCTCCTAGATGAACTTCTGCTCGGTCAGATACGAAGCGATGCGAGCTCCACCGTCGCCCTCATCGGCCACGATCGTGCCCGCGGGCTTGGGTGGACGTGCGGCGAAATCCTCCACCGCACTCCAGGCCGCCGCCTGACCGACCACGGCTGCATCGAGACCGAGGTCGGCGACACCCAAAGTCTCCACGGGCTTCTTCTTCGCCGCCATGATGCCCTTGAACGATGGGTAACGAGGTTCGTTGATCTTCTCGACGACGCTGACCACCGCCGGAAGCGAAGCGGTGATGGTGTCGTATCCGTAGTCGGTGACGCGCTGGATGGTCGCCTCGGCGCCGACCACGCTCACACGCTGGGCGAAAGTCAACTGGGCCATGTCCAGGCGCTCGGCCACCATGGCTGGAACGACGCTCATGCGGGCATCGGTGGACTCGGATCCGAAGATGATGAGGTCGAATCCCTTGCCCGCAAGCGCCGCAGCGAGCACCGCTGAGGTCGCGATGGCGTCAGAGCCGTGCAGTGCGTCGTCCTGGATGTGTATTCCGGCATCGGCACCCATCGACAGCGCCTTGCGAACAGTCTCGGCGGCGCGGGCGGGACCCATCGACACCACGGTCACCTCCGCGCCGTGAGCCTCCGCGATCTGCAGCGCCTCTTCCACCGCGTACTCATCGAGTTCGTTCAACACGCCGTCGGCCGATTCGCGATCCAGCGTGGAATCCTCCGCCCGAAGCGACTTCTCCGCCCAGGTGTCGGGTACCTGCTTGACGCACACTGCGATCTTCATGGTCCTCCTCACGGTCATACCTATGTTACTCGCCAGTAACTTAACCCGCATCCGTGCCTTCTGCTCGGGCGCGCCAAGGCTAATGTCGGAAGGTGCCACCCGCCCCCGGAGCCTCGTGCCCTCCGTTACCGCCTATTCCGGCACTAACTGGCGAGCGCACCTGGCCGGATATCCCCGTGGAGACCTACTGGTTCACGCGGCACGTGGCCTGCTACCGATGGGCGGCTTCGATCCTGGCGACCGATCTCGCGGGGCGAGAACCGCCCACAGGCAATCCAGCGCCCGTCCTGGACGCCGGTTCCGGGGAGGGGTACGGCGCCAGCGAACTCTCGCGCGCAACGCACCGGCCAGTGGTCGGGGTGGAACTGGATGCATCCACCGCACTGCACGCGAGCACTAGGTATCCCGAACTGAATCAAACTCGAGCCAACCTGGTTGCCCTGCCGTTTCGCACCTCGGCATTCGCGGCCGCGGTTTCCTTCCAGGTGGTCGAGCACATCTGGGATCCCCTCACCTATCTGCGCGAACTCACGCGCTGCACCGATGGACCGGTGCTGATCAGCACACCCAACAGGCCAGTGCACTCCCCCGGCCTTCCACCCGGCGGCCGTCCTGACAACCCGTTCCATGTCCGGGAGTTCGACGCCCAGGAGTTGTCGGCGCTCTTGAACGAGAGCGATCCCGAACGCACACCCACACTGTTTGGTCTGCGTCACGGGCCGACCATTACATCGTGGGAGAAGCAAAACGGTTCACTACCCGCAGCGTTGGCGAGTGCCCCTCCGAGCAAAGCAGCACTCACTTTCGCGGAAAGCGTCACGGCCGACGACTTCATAATCGAGGAAATCGATCCACCGGTACCTGACCTATCCGTACATGATCTGATCGCACTGTGGTGACCGTCGGTCGTCTGGCGATTGTCCTGCATTCACACTCCCCCTGGCTGCTCGGACACGGAACCTGGCCGGTAGGCGAGGAATGGCTGCGCCAAGCCTGGGCCCATGCCTACTTACCTTTGGCCGCACTGCTTCGAGAACGAGCAGATCAAGGCCGTACGAACATGCTCACCTTGGGTATCACCCCGGTCCTGGCTGCTCAATGGGATGAACCTTCCTCGGTGGCTGAGCAATGGCGATGGATCGAGGACTGGCGCTGGAGAGCCGTCGGCAAGGGAATCGAAGCTTGCGCCCACTGTGATGCCATCGCCGGCGTAGACGCCGCTCGACAATTCGCGCTGGCCGACGCCAGCGCACGCGAATTCACCGCGCATTGGGGCGCCGGCGGCTCTGCGGCGATTCGACCGTTGGCACAAGCAGGTGCGATCGAGATCCTCGGTGGCCCGATGACGCACACCTTCACACCTCACCTACTCGATCCGATCGCAGATCTCGCATTCGGCAGCGGTCTGACCGACACCACCGTTCGACTCGGTAGCCGCCCCGGTGGCGTCTGGACTCCCGAATGTGCCTACCGGCCGGGAGTGGAAGGTCTCCTGCAGCGCCACGGTGTGACGCACACCGTGGTGGACGGCCCGACACTTCAGGGAGTCGGAGCCTCGCTGCACAGACCGCATGTGGTCGCCGGGAGCGACGTTGTGGTCTTCGGTCGGGACCTGGACCTCACCTACCGAGTGTGGTCACCGCGCAAGGGGTATCCCGGGTCGCAGTGGTACCAGGATTTCCACACCTTCGACCACGACTGGGGGGTGCGGGCCTTTCGGGTGACGCATCGCTCATCTCCTGCAAAGAAGCCCTATGACGCAGACCGTGCTGGCGAACAAGTTGCTCGCGACGCGATCGATTTCCTCGACCATGCACGACGCATGATGCAGGCAAGCACAGATCCCGATCCGGTGGTGGTCGTGGCATACGACACAGAACTCTTCGGCCACTGGTGGCACGAAGGTCCTGCATTCCTCGCCGAGATCCTCGATCGGGCATCCGCTGCGGGCATAGAACTGACCACCTTGGGCCGGGAGTACGAACGCGCGCACGATTTCCCTGCCATCGAACTGCCAGCGGGAAGTTGGGGAAGCGGCAAGGACTACCGCGTATGGGAGCAGGGAGAAGCCGGCGAGCTCCGAGACATCGGACGGGGCGCGCAATACGCGGTCATGGATCGCCTGGGGTCACTTACCCGAGAGCGGAACACCTTCAACGACGCTCTTGTCACCGAACTGCTACTTGGACTTGCTAGCGACTGGGCGTTCATGATCTCGAAAGACTCTGCGGCGGAGTACGCGCGTGAGCGGGCGCACCAGCACTTCCGTAACGTCGCCGCAATGCTGCACGCAGACCATCACACCGAGTTGGCACGTCGCGTCCCACCCGATGTACGCCTGCCATTCGTCGATGCGCGTCTTACTCGTGGGCCGAAAAGGATCAATCGCGACTCGACTGCTCCTCGAGGCTGACATCGGAGATTCTGCGCATCGTCGCCTCGCGGGCTTTACGGGCCATGTCCGCCACATCAAGTCGCACTCTCTCCTGCTCTGCCTCCCGCGCACGCCGATCGACCAGAACCCTCGCCGGCACTCCCCCGGCGATGCTGAACTCGGGGATGTCCCCCCGAACCACGGCATTGGCAGCAACAACGCTGCCCTGGCCTACACGTGATCCGCGCAGGATCGTCGACTTCACCCCCAACCACACATCAGGGCCGATGGTGACCGGACTCTTCACCAATCCCTGCCGCCTGATGGGAAGTGACGTCAGTTCGGTTCGGTGATCGAAGTCTCCGATGTAGACGAAATCGGCGATGATGCACTCGGCACCGATCTGAACGTCCAGGTGACAGTTGACGGTGTTGTTCTGCCCGAACACGCACTTGTCACCGATCCGCAATGTTCCTTCGTGTGCACGTAGCACGGTGCCATCGCCCAAGTGCACCCATCGACCCAGGACTATCCGACCTAGATGCCGACGCCGCTCGATCTTCACCCGCGCCCCGAGGAACACCGGTCCGGTCACCACCACATCAGGGTGCGTGATGCGCAGGCGGATGAAGCGCCAATAGCGAATCAGATACCAACGGCTCCACGCTTTGTTCCGGACGATCCACCGAAGGGTGGACCAGTCGAACCATCGCCACGCCACATCCTGAGCACTAACGGACATCGAAGAGAAGATTTCCCTCGAGCTTCATCTGCTCATCGTGCAGGTCGGGTTCTCGCGAGTGCCCCGCTTCACACTGGTACTGGCGCACAGTTCGTTCGGCGATCGCCGCCCAACCGTGATGCGTTCGAACATGTGCCCGTGCCGCATGCGCCCGTTCCCGCGCCAGGTCCGGATGGTCGATGCATTCGAGCAACGCGTTGGCCAAGCCTGCGGCGCTACCGGCCTCGAATCCCCAGCCGTGCGCGTCATCGGACAAGAATTCCGTCAGTCCTCCCGACCGCGCCGCCACCACCGGCGTCCCAACGCTCGCAGCTTCGAGGGCCACGATGCCGAAAGGCTCGTAGATCGATGGGACGATCGCCACATCGGCTGCGGCCACCAGCGCGCGCAGGTTCGACTCCGGTAACCACCCTTGCAGATGCACACGCCCGGCTACACGTTTGCGCTTGGCAAGCTCGGTCAGCGACGCGCTCTGAGATCCGCGGCCAGCCATCACGCACTGAACATCGGGGAGACGACGCTTGATTCTCGGGAGTGCCTCGATGATCGTGTGCGCACCCTTCTCCCACTCGAGCCGACCCGTGTGGACGAGGAGGACACCCGGGTACTGCGCCCTGATCTCGTCACGCAAGCGCGCATCGACCAAGGTGGCCGAGATATCGACTCCGTTGGGGATCACCACGGCATCAGGCATACCGAACAGGCGATCGACCTCCCACTTCATGTGCTGACTGCAGACAAGTACGCGGTCAGCGCCGTGCACCGACCATCGTTCGATGCTGTGAATGGCACGCGACAGCGCACCGGGAAGCCACCCTTGATGCCTACCGGCTTCAGTTGCATGCACGGTATGCACCCAAGGAACGTGCAGAGCCTCACTGACCAACGAACATGCGTGAGCGGTCAGCCAGTCGTGGCCGTGGACGACGTCGGGCGTCCAGGAGCGACCGAGATCGAGCCCGGATCGAGTCATGGCCGACGCCAATCCACTCACCCAACCGAGCAAGGTGTCCGGCTCGAACGGCACGAAGGGAGCGTCGCGCACGACGCGGATCACCCGGACCCCGTCTACCGTCTCATCCGTGGGTGGCGTGGTTCCGTCGTCGGCGTCTATCCCCACGTGTGAGATGACAACCACTTCGTGACCAGCTCGCACCTGCTCGCGAGCAATGGCGTACACATGCCTACCCAATCCGCCGTAGACGACCGGCGGGTACTCCCACGACAGGTGACAGATGCGCACTAGGGCTTCACCCCCGAGACGCACACGTTGTAGAAGAAGGCACCCGGGACCACCCGCGCCAGCACGTTTCGATCCACGGCGTTGAGACGCTGCCAAGTTCGGTACGCGAAATTCGCCCATCCCCAACCCAGTACCCCTGGGCGAACAGCGGCCTCGAAGGTGCGCACCGGCCAGCCGAACCAGGCGGCCGTCAGTTCCTGAGTTGACGTTCGAACATCCACCGCCCCCGCGCGCATGCAGGCTGCAGCCAAGCGGTTCGGGTCGAACGTGTGAAGGTCGACGATCGCTTCGAGAGCAGCCTCGCGCGAGGACATCACGAGTTCTTCTTCGCTGCGCACCCAGGAGGACGGCAATCCCGGAATGCTCGCAGCACGCCTGGTAGACCACCAGGTGGCGCGCGACAGGCGACGAGCGATGAAATCGCCCTTGGCCGTCGGCTCACCGCAAATCACGAACCTGCCACCGGGCTTCAAAACGCGCAGCATCTCCCGCAAAGCTGTGTCGACATCGGGAATGTGGTGCAAGAAGGCGTGTCCGACCACGAGGTCGAACGTCCCATCACCGAACGGAAGGGCCTCGGCATCGGCAACCTCACCGGAAACATCGAGACCCAAGGACGTTCCATTCGCGACCGCCCGATCGACCATGCCTGCGGAGATATCGGTGATGGTGCCCCGACGGGCGATGCCCGACTGCATCAAGTTGAGCAGGAAGAAGCCCGTTCCCCCGCCTACTTCCAAGGCCGAGTCCACGGGCTTGAAGGACGATTGGCCGACTGCCTGATCGAACAGGTCGCGGGCATAATCGATGCACCGCTGGTCGTAGGAGATGCTCCACTTATCGTCGTATGTCGATGCTTCCCAGTCGTGATAGACGACATTCGCCAGCTTCGGGTCGTCCCAGGCAGCATCGATGCGATCGAAGGACATTCCCACGAAACCTCAGCGTCCGGTGAATTCGGCTTGACCTGGACCCTTGTCCAGGAAGGTCTCCATGCCGATACGTTGATCCTCGGTCGCGAAGAGCGCACTGAAGTGTGCCCGCTCGATCTCCAATCCTGTTTCCAGATCAACTTCCAGCCCCGTATCGATCGCGGCCTTCGCAGCCTGCAAGGCGATACGCGGCCCCCGAGCCAAGGCCGCAGCCCACTGCACCGCCTGGTCGTAGACATCGTCGGGCGAACAAACCCGATCGACGAGTCCGATCGCGAGGGCCTCCTCTGCGTTGACGAAGCGGCCGCTGAAGACCAAATCCTTAGCTCGCGCCGGACCCACCAAGCGCGGGAGGCGCTGCGTGCCACCGGCCCCGGGGATGATTCCGAGCGCGATCTCCGGTTGACCGATTTTCGCGTTATCGCCCATCACCCGGAAGTCACAGCACATCGCAAGTTCCAAACCTCCACCTAGCGCATAACCGGTTATGGCGGCGATAGTCGGTTGCGGAATGCGCGCTACGGAGGTGAAGGCGGACCGAAGTGCCCGAGACGCCGATGCCATTTCCGCATAAGTCATCGAGGACATTTCGGCGATGTCTGCTCCCGCAGCGAAGACCTTCGGGCCACCGAAGAGCACGACCGCACCGACCCCAGCGTCTTCCGACACAGCTTCTGCCGCCTGACCGATCTCCTTTTGCACCTGGGCGTTCAAGGCATTCATGGGCGGACGCTTGAGCAAGATGGTCGCAACGCCCGACTCGGTGCTCACGTCCACGAATTCCGCCATGCCGACTCTCCCTACCTGTGCGTACCGTCAAGCTCGACTCGCCCGATCTCGACGTGCGCTCGAGCGTAGCCCTCTGCGCGGGCCGGCACGCGGACAGTGATGGGTTCGGCTATCCCGCGATACCGTCCTGCAGTGACAAGGGACGGCGCCCCGATGCTCGACTCCCCGTCGTGGCATCCGTGGGGTTGGGATCCCCTCGGTGTTCGGATGGACTCCACCGGCGTCTTATCCGTTGCCCTGTGGGCACAGGGCGCCGAGCGCGTCGAGTTCTGCGTGTTGGACCAGACCGGTGAGTACCGCATCGAACTACCGGATCGCATCCACCATGTCTTCCACGGCCGGGTCAGCGGCGTGGCTCCGGGCACGCGGTACGGCTTCCGGGTCCATGGCCCGTGGGATCCCGCTTCCGGTATGCGATGGAACCCCGCCAAGTTGCTCATCGATCCCTATGCGCGGGCCATCGATGGAAGCTTCGTCCTCGACCCGGCCGTCTTCGACTACATCGAAGGTGACCTCGATCGGCGAAGTGACCTGGACAGCGCCGCCTTCGTACCGAAGTCGATTGTGATCGACACCGCCTTCGATTGGGGCCTGGACGCACTTCCGCAAATCCCCTGGCACGACACCGTCATCTACGAAACACACGTGCGCGGATTGACAATGCAGCACCCGCTCGTCCCCGCGGAGCAGCGCGGAACATTCGCAGGAGCTGCGCACCCGGCGGTGATCGATCACCTCGTGAGACTCGGGGTCACGACAGTCGAACTCCTGCCCGTCCACCACTTCGTCTCCGAAGTGCACCTGCTGCGGAACGGACTGAGCAACTACTGGGGCTACAACACGATCGGGTTTTTTGCTCCGCATGCGCAATATGCAGCGGCGGATCATCCAGGCGGTCAGGTTCGCGAGTTCCAGCAGATGATCAAGGCGTACCACGCGGCTGGGCTGGAAGTGATCATTGATGTGGTCTACAACCATACGGCGGAAGGTGGTGTCGATGGCCCCACGCTGTCCTTCCGAGGAATCGGCAACGACCACTACTACCTGACACACGATGGTGGCCGTTACGTCGACTACACCGGCTGCGGCAACACATTGGACGCTTCCCATCCTCATGTATTGCAGATGATCTTGGATTCACTTCGCTACTGGGCCACCGAGATGCACGTCGATGGTTTCCGCTTCGACCTCACGTCCACCCTCGCTCGCTCACTGCACGACGTGAACATGCTGGGCAACTTCATGTCCGCGATCCAGCAGGATCCGGTGTTACGCCGTCTGAAACTGATCGCCGAGCCATGGGATGTAGGTCCGGGTGGTTACCAGGTGGGTGAATTCCCGGTTCTGTGGGCCGAATGGAACGACCGATTCCGGGACACCACCCGCTCTTTCTGGCGCGGTTCGACCGATCTGGCCGATCTCGGATGGCGCTTGAGTGGCTCGGCCGATCTCTACGCCCCGGAGGGCCGTAGACCGTTCTCCAGCATCAATTTCGTCACCGCGCACGATGGCTTCACCTTGCGGGATCTCGTGACATACGAGCACAAGCACAACGAAGCCAATCTCGAGGACAACCGCGACGGCAACGACAACAACCTTTCCGCCAATTACGGAGTCGAAGGCGAAACAGACGACCCTGCCATCAACGCCGTCCGACATCGACAGATGCGCAATCTCTTGACCACCTGCGTGCTGTCCTCGGGTGTGCCGATGATCTCCGGCGGCGACGAATTCGGGCGCACGCAGCGCGGCAACAACAACGCCTACTGTCAAGACAACGAGGTCAGTTGGTACGACTGGAACTGGCAGCCGTGGCAGAGGGAATTCCTGGATTTCACTCGGCACTTGATCCATCTACGTAAGACCAACCCCGCGTTTCGTCGACAGCACTTCTTCGCAGACGATCCAGGAGAGGGCGGCAAGGATGTGCTGTGGTGGCATCCCGAAGGACGGGAACTGATTCACGAGGACTGGACTGATGCGCAGCAGCGCTGTCTGGGCATGATCGTGTCGAATGGGTCGCGCGTTGACGACGCCGGTTCGTTCCTGGTCGCGATGAACGCTGCCGGCCAAGCCATCGACTTCACACTGCCCGAGTCCTTCGCCCGATCCTCCATCGAGATCCACACTTGCAGCGAACCGCCGGTCATGCTGCACGGTGTCCTGCACCTGCCCGCCCGAAGCACGGTCATCCTTTCCGCTTCTTGAGAAGGGCAGTCACAACAAGCACCAAGACGAGGGCACGGGCAATACAGTCGGACACATGGAGTTCCGCCACCTCGGCCGCAGCGGCTTGAAGATCAGTGCCATCACCTACGGCAATTGGATAACGCACGGCTCACAGGTCGACGACGCAACGGCCCATGCCACGATCCACGCAGCTTTGAATGCGGGTATCACCACCTTCGACACCGCCGATGTCTATGCCGGAACCCGAGCAGAAGAGGTCATGGGAGCCGCGCTTCGAGGCCAACGCCGAGAAGGACTGGAGATATTCACCAAGGTCTACTGGCCCACAGGCCCGGGCGTGAACGACCGCGGTCTCTCGCGCAAGCACATCATGGAATCGTGCGAGAACTCACTTCGCCGCCTCCAGACCGACTATGTGGATCTCTACCAAGCGCACCGTTTCGACTATGGAACCCCGCTCGAGGAAACCTTGCGGGCATTCGATGATCTGGTCCGCCAAGGAAAAGTGCTGTACGTGGGTGTATCGGAGTGGAAGGCCGAGCAGATTCGGGAGGCCCACCGCATTGCCGCGGACATGGGTTTCGATCCCATCATCAGCAACCAGCCCCAGTACTCGATGCTCTACCGGGTGATCGAGGCCGACGTCGTGCCGACCTGTGAGGAACTCGGCGTGAGCCAAATCGTGTGGTCACCGATGGCGCAGGGGGTGTTGACCGGCAAGTACCTCCCCGGGGAGCAGCCACCCAGCGGATCGCGGGCATCCGGGGGCGAGGGTGCGCAGATGATCGAACGATGGATGCGCGACGACGTCCTCCACGCCGTTCAACGTCTGGTTCCTATCGCCGCGGACATGAACCTCACGCTGTCGCAGTTGGCGATCGCCTGGGTGCTCAAGAATCCGAATGTGGCGGCAGCCATCATCGGAGCGTCCCAGCCCGAGCAGATCGACGAGAACGTCAAGGCAGCGGGAGTGTCGTTGCCGGATGACGTCATGAGCGCGATCGACTACGCCCTCGGCGACCTAGTGGTCACCGACCCTGCCCTTACCGAGTCACCCAACCCGCGACCGTAAAGCGAATCCACGAGAAGGGAACCCGCCATGGGATGGACTTGGAGGTACGAAAGTGCCGACGGCACGCAACTGCAGCCAAGAAGTGGGACGTTCGAACAATTCAGCAACCAGGCAGAAGCCGAGTCCTGGTTAGGCGAGGCATTCCGCGCCCTCCTCGACGAGGGAGTCGACCAGGTGTCCTTGCTGAACGACGGGAACGACGTCTATTCGATGGGCCTGCATCCGGCGGACTAGGCCCGGTGTCGGATAGTCCCGATTTCAATCAGCATCCGCTACGCGCGGGGCTTTGACACCGATACCCGATCCATGGTCGGATTCGCACCACAACTGAATGCACGCGCTCGACGTCCAGGGGAAGCCGGTGCAAATCCGGCGCTGTCCCGCAACCGTGAGTTCTCCGAGGTTCACACCTCGATCTGAATAAGTCGGAGCACCTGGCGAGCGCGAGCGGCTCCATCCGTCGAGGTAACGGGACGAGTCCACGGGTCATTCCCTGACGCGTCCCTCATGCCACCTGCATGAGGGATTTTCGTTTGGCGGCTCAAGGACAACGCTCCGGACCGCTCACTAGAAGGGGATCGACCTATGGTCACCCGTAAGTTCACGTCCACGCTGGCGACTATCGCAGCTGCAGCACTCGGGGCTACGCTCCTAGCAGCACCTGCCCACGCCGCCGACACCGGTCTTTACGGCCAAACCGCACCCGCGTCGGACGCCGTTTACCGACAGTCCCTCGCTATCTTGGGACTGACGGCAGTAGGCGTAAAGCCCGCACCAAGCGCCGTGCAGTGGCTGATCGATCAGCAGTGTGCGGACGGCAGTTTCCAGTCCTACCGAGAAGACGTATCCGTGCCGTGCGCACCCAGTGATCCGCAGGCCTTCAGCGGCCCGGATACGAACTCCACCGCACTTGCAGCAATGGCCCTCGAGGCCGTGGACGATGACCGTGCCGCCTCCCGTGCCGCCTCCCGTGCGGCCAACGCGCTGATCCGCGGCGCGCAGCGAAGCGGCAACCAAGCCTCCTGGCCGTACAACTTCGGAGGCACGCCCGATGCGAGTAGCACCGGGCTCGTCGTGAATGCACTCGATGCAGTAGGGAGCAACTCAGCAACGATCACGGCAGGCCAACGCTGGCTCAGCGCCCGCATCATCCCTTGCGGTCGCAAGTACGGAGGCGCTATGCGCAACGATGTCGCCTCCGCAGCTGCCAACAATTTCGGCACAGCACAAGGTCTCCTGGGATTGACCGAGGCGCTCCCCGTGGAAAGTACGTCAAATCCCGAGGCCAATCCGGCGTGCGCCGGATCCGCGGAGAAGCGGGTAGCGAGCTACCTTGCCCGCACCTTGACCCGCGATGGGATCCTCACCTACTCCGGTTTCGGCGGCAACGACTACGGCTCGACTTCTGCCGCCGTCGTAGGGCTCGGCGAAGCCCAGCTCGGGCGCCAGGGAATCAATTCGGCCGTTGCCGCCCTCAAGCGCGACGCCCGAGACTGGATCTCCACCGATGCTGGGGACAGCGTGGGTGCCGCCGGATGGTTGTTGATGGTTGCCGAGGCTTCGGGCGAGAACCCACGCTCCTTCGGTGGCGTCAACCTCATTCAGACCATCACCGGCAGCATCCGTTGATCCTTCGGGTGGCGGCGTTCAGTGCACTCACTTTCGTGGGTGCGCTGGGCGCCGCTGCCCCATCCGCTGAGGCCAGCACTGCATACCGATATTGGTCGTACTGGATCGCCGGAGTTGATTCCTCACAGTGGCGCTATGCCACAGAGGGAAGCGGCACGCACGTTCCGGTCGACGGACAGGTCGAAGGTTGGCGTTTCGGCATCGCGGGTGATTCCTCTCTGATCCAACCGACGCGATCGCCGGACTTCGGGTCGATCTGCGCGGGCGTCGAGCTGCCCGAGGGCGGGAAGCGGATTGCAGTGGTGATCGAACCCGGAGCCGTACAGGAAGCACCCCCCGGTGAGACGCCGGGCGCGCCGCTGACCGAATGCGTCACGACCGACGCCATGAGCACCGGGCTTCAGGTACTCCAATCACTCGCGGACGTCAGGATGGAATCGGGCTTCGTTTGCGGCATCGATGGCTATCCAGCCAATGAGTGTGCACCGCTGGTGGAACTCCCCACTACGCCACCGTCGCAGATCGACACGGTTGATGGCGCACAAAGCAGCGCCTTGGCCGCCAATGAGACGACGACTGAAACGAATGAAGGCTCCGCAGGCACCCCCCTGGTCACTGCCGCAACCGTGTCTGCTCTCGCGCTCGTTGGATTCGGCGTGTGGCGATACCGACGGCGACAGCAGGTCTGATGGCCATCACCGCAACCCGACCGCCGCTCGCCCGTGTTCACGCGGGTGACGAATACCGGCTGCTGCACCCCGTCGCCTGGTGGGTATGGGCCCTCGGGCTCGCAGCCGCAGCCAGCACCACCACCAATCCCCTACTCCTCATCGGGGTGATGTCCGCTGCAGCCGTGGTGGTCGAATTGCGTAAACCCACCGCACCCTGGGCTCGCTCCTTCGGCTTCTTCGTCAAACTCGCCGCAATCGTCGTGATCATCCGCGTGTTGGCGCAGATGTTGATCGGCGCCCCCGGAGGTACCGTCAGGCTGCTACCTATGCCCGGTCTTGCATTGCCCGAATGGATGGCCGGCGTTCGTCTCGGTGGCGATGTCATGCTCGAGCCACTTCTCGCAGCGTTCTACGACGGACTTCGTCTCGCCGCGATCTTGATCGCTATCGGAGCCGCAAGTTCTCTGGCATCACCCACCCGGCTACTGAAGTCCGTGCCCGCGGCCGTCTACGAGATTGGTGTGAGCATCGTGGTGGCCACTACGTTCCTACCGCAGTTGGTGAGCGATCTCGCACGCATTCGGGCCAACCGACGCTTACGGGGTCGCCGGGAAAACGGTCTTGCGGGTGTTGGTGCCGCTGCCATGCCCGTACTGCACGGGGCGATGGATCGATCGATCACACTCGCGGCTGCGATGGATTCACGTGGCTACGGGCGCACCGGCCATCGCACAGTCGCCGAACGGCGGTTGTCGGCTGCCGCACTTTTGGCAGGCCTGCTCTTCGCCACCGTCGGTGCCTATGGATTGCTCGGTACCGGTGCGGCCTCATGGTGGGGCCCGATGCTGATCGTGATCGGCCTAGCGAGCGCGGGCGCGAGCTTGTTCCTTGCTGGTCGCCGTAGCGTGCGCACTCGGTACCGACCCAACGTCTGGTTCGCCAGCGATCTTGCGACTGCTGCGATCGGGACAACGGTTGCGGCGCTCTTCTTCATCGCCGCCGCGCTGTGGCCATCGGCCATGGCCACGGCCACGTCTCCTCCAGCCTGGCCATCGCTTCCGCTTCTCGCAGTGTTCGGCATCGTCATCGGGGCACTTCCAGCCTTCATAACTCCTCGACCACCCAGGGAAGGCTCATGATCGAGTTCGACCACGTTTCTATTCGCTACAGCCCCGACGGGCGCGAAATCCTGCGCGACGTCGATTTCACGATCCTCGAAGGTGAGTTCGTTCTGGTCGTCGGAGGCACCGGATCCGGCAAGAGCACACTGCTCGGATGCATCAACGGCCTCGTTCCCCACTTCACCGGTGGCGTGCTCAGCGGCGAGGTTCGTATCGACGGACGACCGACCTCCGATCACCGGCCTCGTGATCTTGCAGACATCGTCGGCGTAGTTCCGCAAGATCCCCTTGCCAGTTTCGTCACGGATACGGTCGAAGAAGAATTGGCATACACGATGGAGTGTCTGGGTATCAGTCCCGATGTGATGCGCCGTCGCGTTGAGGAGACTTTGGATCTCCTCGGCCTCGAGGAATTGCGGAATCGGCCCTTACGGACATTGAGTGGCGGGCAGCGCCAACGCGTGGCCATCGGTGCGGTGCTCACCGCGCATCCACGGATCCTCGTCCTGGATGAACCGACATCGGCATTGGACCCGGGCGCCGCTGAAGAGGTACTCGCTGCTTTGCATCGCCTCGTGCACGACCTCGGCGTGACCGTCGTGCTGGCCGAACACCGACTCGAACGAGTGGTCCAATACGCCGATCGCGTGATCGCCCTATCCGAATCGGGCACGAGTGTGACGATCGGCGAACCGTCGGCCATCCTGGCTGCCACCACCATCGCACCCCCGGTGGTGCACTTGGCGAAAGTCGTTGGTTGGAACCCGACGCCCATCACCATCCGCGATGCGCGCCGCCAGGCTGCCCCGCTGCGCCAACTACTCGCTGGTTTGGCACCCGTGATGCGTGCCGTGCCGGACAGCGCAACCATCGTGTCAGCTCACGACGTCACTATCCGTTACCCGCAGGCTGTAGCTCTCAAGCACGTGGACGTCTCGATTCGCCGTGGCGAGATAGTCGCCTTGATGGGCCGCAATGGTGCGGGCAAATCGTCATTCCTCAATTCGCTCGTCGGCACCGTCCGCCCTGCAGGGGGAACGGTCGTGGTCGATGGACACGCTCCGCACGAGTTGTCCGGGCCCGACCTCGTGCGTCACGTCGGACTGGTTCCGCAAGATCCCGGCGACCTTCTGGAGGCAAGCACAGTTTTCGACGAATGCGTCGCATCGGACCGCGATGCCGGATGTGCGCCTGGCACAACGCGCGCGATCCTCGCCCTTTTGGCGCCGGAAGTTCTCGACGGCACGCATCCTCGGGATCTGAGCGAAGGTCAGCGTCTGCTGTTGGCCCTGGCCATCATCCTCGCCGCCCAGCCCGCACTCATCTGCCTGGATGAGCCCACTCGTGGGTTGGACTATCACACGAAACAACGACTGACCACGATCATCACCGATCTTGCAGAAGCCGGGCACGCGATCGTTTTGGCAACCCACGACGTCGAGTTGACAGCTGAACTGGCCACCCGAGTAGTCATCCTCGCCGATGGTGAGGTGGTGGCGGATGGACCCACCGCCGAGGTCACCACTTCTTCACCCATGTTCGCTCCACAAGTTGCGAAGGTCCTGGCACCGGAGCGTTGGCTCACCGTGGGGCAGGTCCGCGTCGCCCTGGAGCAGCAAGCCCGTGAGGATTCCGCATGAAGACGACGCAGCCGTTGCAGATTCCCTCGCAGAAATCCTCGCGCCTGTCCTCTCGCACCGCCCGGGCGGTACCCATCGGCGGACGTTCGCTGCTTGCCATTGTGTTTGCCAGTGCTCTGGGAGTAGTCGCATTCGGTTGGCCATTTCTCGCAGCACCCGAATCCACTCTCGTCGCTCACGCCGACGACGCACCCCTTATCTTCGCGATATTCCTGCCCGTGATCTTGCTCGTGGTTCTTGCGCAATTCGCCGATGGTGCCATGGATGCGAAGTCCATCGCCCTTCTCGGCGTTCTCGCCGCAGTGATAGCCGCGCTGCGTCCGTTGGGTGCTGGTGTGGCAGGAATCGAACCCATCTGGGCGGTACTCATCCTCGGTGGTTTCGCACTCGGGCCAGGTTTCGGCTTCGTACTTGGTGCGATCTCTTTGCTGGCATCGGCCTTGATCACCGGCGGAGTCGGACCTTGGTTGCCGTTCCAGATGTTCGCCGCCGCGTGGATCGGGCTTGGCGCCGGGCTACTCGGCCAGTTGCCTGCCGTCAAGCGCCTCACGCCAACGCATCCCTGGCGCGAGGTTGCCGTTGTTGCCGGGTACGCAGCCGTCGCAGCGGTCGCCTACGGATTCGCCTTGAACCTCTGGTTCTGGCCCTTCACCATCGACCTTGCACCGCAGATCGCCTTCACTCCCGGAGCACCCATCTCCGAGAACCTGATTGCCTGGCTGCGGTTCAATGTGATCACCTCCCTTGGCTTCGATATCCCACGCGCGCTCCTGGCGGCCGGGCTGATCATCGTTGCGGGGCGAGGAATCCTGACTGCTCTGCGCCGGGCAAGCCGACGAGCCGCTTTCGATGCACCCATTGCATTCGAGCGATCCGATGGCGGAACCATTCGCACTTAGCACCGCGTACGCGGTTGGCACTGCTAGCCGTCTGATTCGACCAACGCTCGGGTGATGGGCGGCAAGAGCGAGACCACAAGACCCACCACTGCCGTGGCGATGAGGACGACCCCCACCTGCTGGGTTCCTGTGTCGGGTGCACCCACGAGAGGCACGCCCACCACAAGGGCCAAGAGTTGGGCCACGATGAACGGGGCGCGTGCAGCGTATTTCACCCGCCACCAACCGACGGCGATCAGGAACATGGCGATGCCGAGGACCGCGAAAATCACGATCTGAAGAATCAGCCCGGGCAGGTTCGAGACTTCCTGGGGTCCGGTGATACCCACTCGGATCCCCTGGACGACGTCGAATATCGCGTAACCGATCAGCCCGATGCCCTGCACCACGGCTACACCCGCGGGAACCAGCACGAGACGCTGCGAGGGGACGCTCACAACGGGGAGCCTAGATCTAGGCTCGGAACATGCGGGCTCTCCTGGTGGTCAATCCGCGCGCGACCACCACGTCCACCGCCACCGCAGATGTCATCGTGCAGGCTCTATCGCACGAACTCGACCTAGAAGTGACCTTCACTACGCACCGCGGACACGGTGTGGACCTCGGCAACTGGGCACTGGATAACCGACTCGACGCCGTCATCGCACTCGGTGGCGATGGTGTTGTCAACGAGGTTCTCAATGGCATTCTTCGAGACGGTCCCGGTCCCAACGTCCCAGCACTCGGAGTCATTCCCGGTGGCAGCGCCAACGTCTTCTCTCGTACCTTGAATATCCCGAACGATCCCGTTGAGGCGACCGGGGCCGTCCTGCGATCAGCACGAGCCGGCAGATTCCGCCGAATCGGCGTGGGGCATGTGAGGTTCGAGCAGGAAGCTCGCGAAGAGGGCTCTCGATGGTTCGTCGTGAACGCCGGATTGGGGATCGACGCTCAGATCATCGCGGCCATGGAACAGCAGCGTCACCGTGGGAAGAGGGCCACCCCGGGTAGGTACCTGATCACCACGATCCAGCAGTACGTGCGCGAGCGCGCGGGCACACCCATGACCTTGTCGCGACCGGGAGCCCGCCCGGTCGAGCATGTGCTGGTGACGATCGTCCAGAACACCTCTCCGTGGACCTACTTCGGGGCCATTCCCATCGACCCATGCCCGCATGCCTCCTTCGAGACCGGCCTCGACGTCTTCGCTTTGCGGAGTTTGGATCCCCTGACCACCGTGCAGGCAGCCACCCGCATGCTCGGGCGGCTGAGCCGAGGCAGTAGCGGGCGGGGCTGGAAGGCCGGCGGCCCAGGTCGCATCGTGGTCTGGCACGACCAATCACGGTTCAGCGTCGAGGCCGAGGGCCGCGAAGGTTCGCTGCCCCTTCAGATCGACGGCGAGGGTCTGGGAACGACCCGAAAGGCGACATTCGAATCCCACGCCCAGGCGCTTCTGGTGATGAGTAGCAGTTCCTCGGGCTGAGTCAAAGCGATGGCGCGAAAGGGACATTTGTTGCACTTGTGACCAAAATGACAGCAGCCTGGCGCGAAACCTGGTCATTTAGGGTTGTGCCGACGCCGAGCCTCTGCGACCCTAGTGGAGCCCTAAGTCGGACTGATTGGGTCGCCTTCCTCCGAGGGTTCAGGGGAGATCCCCCTTCCCCCTCCTTGACGGGCCTAATCGTGAAGGCTTTCACGAGTGCCGGCGACCCCGGTGCCCACCACCCTTGGAGGGATCACGCATGGACTGGCGCCACGAGGCAGCCTGCCGTGACGAAGACCCGGAGTTGTTCTTCCCGATCGGCAATACCGGACCTGCCCTCATTCAAATCGAAGAGGCCAAGGCCGTCTGCCGACGCTGCCCGGTGGTCGACGAGTGCCTGCGGTGGGCTCTGGAGACGGGCCAGGACGCGGGCGTCTGGGGTGGCTTGAGCGAGGACGAGCGTCGAGCCTTGAAGCGCCGCAACGCTCGTCTGCGCGCTCGCACGAACGCCTGACCCGCCGCCTGATCAGCCACCTCATCAGTACCCGTCAGTAGGGGTCTGCCCGATGATTAGTCGGGAATCTGCACATCCACGATGGCCCGAGTTCCGTAGGGATCCTCGGCGAACTCGAAGCTGCCGCCCAATTCGGTCTCGGCCAGGGACGTGACGATCTGCAAACCCAGTCCGGGCTCGGCGATGGTGGCGTGGTCGACTCCACGGCCATCATCTCGAATTTCGATGCGCAGGGATCCCGGTTCGCGAACAGCACGAACTTCGACGAATGTGCCGCCGGAATGATGGACGGCGTTGTGGATGAGTTCGGAGACACACATGGCCAACGGAGTGGCAACTTCCGCCGGTAGCTGGCCCGCGTCGCCCTGCCTTTCAAGCCGGAATCCGCTGCGTGGATCCTCCACCGCGACGGCGAATAGGGCCCGAACGATCTGATCGAAGTCCACGGATTCACCTAAATCCGCATTCTCCCCCGCCGAGAGGGCCTCATGCACAACCGCGATCGCCGCGACGCGCATCTGCGCATCCGCCAACGCTGCGCGGACGGCATCATCTTGCGATCGTCTCGATTGAAGTCGCAACAACGACGCCACCGTCTGGAGGTTGTTCTTCACCCGATGGTGGATCTCGCGGATCGTCGCATCTTTGGACAAGAGCGCCCGCTCACGACGCCGGATATCCGTGGTGTCACGCAGCAGGAGGAGCGCGCCGTCGCTTGTTCCCATCCGAGTGAGCAACGGCAGCGACCGCAGTAGCACGGTCGACCCCGGAGCCTCGATATCCGAACGACCCGCTACCTTCCCGCGAGCCAGATCCACCACGGCCGCGTCCGACGCCCCCCTGCGCTGCAACAAGCGGATGACCAAACTCGCGAGATCGACTCCGACCACGTCGGTTGCAAGGCCTAGTCGCCGTAGTGCACTGACCGCGTTCGGACTGGCATAGACCACTTCACCTTGTCGATCCAACCGGATGACCCCATCCCCCACGCGCGGGCGGCCACTTGCTCCCGTGACCGTCTCCACGACCGGGAATGTGCCTGCAGCGAGCATCGCGAAGAGGATGTCCGCAGTCGACAGATAGAACTCCTCCAACTGCCCGGCCACCCGCGGGGCCGACGAGGTGTGGCGCACCACGACCCCGATCACGTCCCGATCCCTGCCGGCCTGACCTTCGTCGTCTGCTGACGATCCCTGCCGCTGGGGTCGATGGATCGGGTAGGCCTCGAGGCCGGTGGGAACCAACGGGCGCGAATCATCACGTGCATGGATGGTGCGGCCGAAGGTCAGGGCCTGGTCCACCGCGGAAATCCGTCCTCGCGGTGTGAACTTGCCGATGACGTCCTCGGGAACGCTTGTGGGCGCGGTGGTAGGTCGAACGTGTGCCACCGCAACGGCGCCCGCATCGTTCCATGTGGGCACCCACAGGACCAGGTCCGAAAGCGACAGGTCCGCAATGAGAGACCAGTCCTCGACGACCGATGTCAGGTAATCCAGATCCCCTGGCGACAGATCGGTACGTTCCTTCACCAAACGTGCAGGTATCGGCACGGAACACAAAGTAGCGTGACCGCGTGACCGATCCCGACCCGCGCGCCGGCGAGGAGCCGCGCCATGGTGGCCATCATTCGATCGATGCGGCCGTTGCGCACGGAGCCCAGGCACTGTTCACCCTGTCGGGAGCGCACATCTTCCCGCTCTTCGACGCAGCGGTCGGGGGCGCCGAAGCGGTGAAGGCAGCCTCCGATCCCCGCACGGCCGAGCGCTCGGGACCCTTGCGGCTCATCGATGTGCGCCACGAGCAGACGGCCGTATTCGCCGCCGAGGCAGTCGGCAAACTCAGCCGCACACCCGGATTCGCTGCAGTTACGGCTGGTCCGGGGGTCACCAACGCCATGAGCGCGGTAACCGGCGCCTGGATGAACGGAAGTCCACTCGTGCTCATCGGGGGCCGGGCACCCGACTATCGCTGGGGTTCAGGCGCACTGCAGGAACTCGACCACGTTCCTTTGCTCGAACCGGTTACCAAGAAGGCGTGGACTATCCACGATCCAGCCCGCATCGGACCTGACGTCGCACGCGCGTTCGACCTGGCCGCCACCGCCCACCGAGGTCCGGTGTTCATCGACGTACCCATGGACGCTCTGTTCACTCCCACTATGTCGGACCCGGATGCCAACTACACCGGGGGCGATGCCGGGGGCCACATCGGTACCGCGGTGAACGGCGCCGTGACAAACGGGATCGTGACTAACGGGATCGTGACGGGACCCATCGACCAGGTCGCTTCCATCCTGGTGCGCGCGCAGCGCCCCGTGGTTGTGGTCGGATCCGACGTGTGGGCCGGGAATGCGATCGATTTCGCCCGTGCGTTCATTGCCGAACTGGGGATGCCGACGATCTCGAATGGCATGGGCCGGGGCACACTCAAGCCCACGGACCCACTCCTGGTCACGCGAGCCCGCTCACGCGCATTCGCCGAGGCCGACGTGGTAGTGGTCATCGGTGCGCCTTTGGACTTCCGACTCGGCTACGGGAAGTTCGGCGCGCAGACCCCCGCAACCGTGATCCATTTCGTCGATGCCCCATCACAAGTGGCCGAGCATGCAACCGAGGCAGTCTCCATCGTCGGTGAATTCAACGAATCGCTGCCCCAGGTACTCGAAGCATGCCTTTCAGGTTCACTTGACCCACGTCGGTGGCGTGAGTGGGCGAGCACTCTGCGCGAAGTCTCTGAGCAGGCCTGGGCGAAGGACGTCGAGATCCTGGAGAGCAATGCAACACCCATCCACCCTGCGCGGATCTATGGAGAGTTGCGATCGCGAATCGCTGACGACGACATCGTCATCGGCGACGGCGGGGACTTCGTATCCTTCGCCGGACGATTCATCGAGCCTGCGCAGGCGGGCTGCTGGCTGGATCCCGGGCCTTTCGGTTGTCTGGGCACAGGACCCGGCTACGCACTCGGTGCTCACGTTGCCCGGCCCGATGCCCACCCGTGGCTCCTGCTGGGCGATGGCGCGGCGGGATTCTCCCTGATGGATGTGGAGTCCTTGGTCCGACACCAGGTGCCCGTGACGATGGTGATCGGAAACAACGCCGGTTGGGGACTCGAGCGCCATCCGATGCGATTCCTATACGGCTATGACGTCATCGCCGATCTCCCACCGATCTCCTACGACGACGTCGTGAAAAGTCTCGGTGGAGCCGGCGAAACCGTGACTGATCCGGCAAAGATCGGAGCGGCGCTAGACCGAGCTCGTGCCTACCGTGGGCCCTACTTGGTCAATGTCCTCACCGATCCGGAAATCGCCTACCCGCGATCCACCACCGGGGTCTAACCGGCGAAGGACGCCCGCTCGACGATCGCTCGGGTGATGCGCCCTTGGGCGATCAACCGAACGACTTCCCCGCTGGTCGCCTCGTGATCGGCCTCCACCTCGAAGACCAGTCGCTTCCCTTCCCGCGCCACCACTCTGGCTCGAGCATGAACCTTGGCTCCTACGGGAGTGGGTCGTCGATGAGTGATGTCGATGATCGTTCCAACGGTCGTGAATTCACTTGGCAGCCTGCCCACCAAGGCTGCGCAAGTCGCCTCTTCCAACACGGCCAGGAGTGCGGGTGTCCCGAGTACGGAGACGTCCCCACTTCCCAAGAGGGCAGCCGTGTCCTCGCGCGTCACGACACGTTCAGCCCGTCCTTCGGCGCCGATTATTTGGTCGGACGGAACGTCTTCTGACACGGAGGCCTCGTGGGGCAGATCTACGCAGGTCTACAGGGGGTCGAGAGCGATGAGGGCGTCGCCTTCTTGAACTACGTCGCCCACGCGTACGAAAACCTCTGTAACGGTGCCAGCACGTTCGGCGAGGACCGGGATCTCCATCTTCATCGACTCCAGAATTACCAAGGTGACCCCTGCCTCGACGGACGCCCCCTCCTGAACCGCAACGCTATGTACGGACGCGACCATTTCCGCGCTGATCGTCTGTGCCATGAGCGTGCTGCTCTCCTCGTGGTTGCTTGGACGCTCGATCCGATCTTCCGATCTGATCGTCAGGTCCGTTCGTCGGGTCCGCTTATCCGAGACGACTCGCGAGCCTACTGCCCGTCGGGCCCACCAGAGGGAATCTGAGACTGGGATCGGATCCGCGCGTGGAGGGCAGCCGAAGCCTGGCCCACCGTGCTCGCGCGCAGCACTAATGCCTTGACAGTGCGCTGGGCCCGCTCCTCGTCACCGCATGGGGGGCACTCGGTTATGTGGACGGCGATGAGGCGGTACTCCTGCGCTCCGACTTCCCCGTCGATGTACGCGCTGAGCGCAGCGACCACCTCGGTGCAGGGAGTTTCATGAGGGTGACCGCAACTCATCGTTTCTCCCCTTCCTGCTGTCCGGATGCCATCGGCTGGGATTGTCGACCGCCGAATCCATGATCCCTTGCATAATCTGCCAACAAAGTTCGCAGGCTTTTTCTTCCCCGATGGACGCGCGACATAACCGTTCCAACCGGGGTGTCCATGATGTCCGCGATCTCCTTGTAGCTGAACCCCTCGACATCAGCGAGGATCACAGCCGTCCGAAACTCCTCCGGCAGGGCGGCAAGGGCCTGCGAAACCTCCTCGTCTCCCATCTTCTCGAGGACTTCGAATTCCGCCGATCGAATACCCCCGGCCTTGCGCTGCTCGATGTCGAGCAGTTGGTCGTCGGACAGATCCTCGGCCGACTCGGAGTTCGGCTGACGCTGCGCCTTGCGATAGGAGTTGATAAAGGTGTTGCGCAGAATACGGAACAGCCAGGCACGCAGGTTCGTGCCCTGCCGATACGAGCGGAAGCCGGAAAAGGCCTTCGCGAACGTTTCCTGCACGAGGTCTTCGGCATCGGCGACATTCCGTGTCATCCGAAGCGCCATCCCGTAGAGCTGATCGATGAATGGCAGCGCGTCAGTCTCGAACAACAGTGCTAGTTCGGCATCGCTCAATTCATCGTCGTCCGACGGCGTTCCCGGGATCACATCGCGCACAAGACCAGACATCACTACTCACCCTACGGGCAGCAGCGGACCGATGGGTTCACGCATCCGTGGGCCCTCGTTGCTGGACTTGTTGACTGCCGTGGAAACCGGATACGCCTGAAGGTGGGTATCCCCTTGTGCCACGAGTTCGGTCAGCAGCAGCGATACGTCAGCAATAGGTACTTGCGGATCGAGCCAAACTCCCCAGTGTTCGGGGTCGACCACCACCGGCATGCGATCGTGAATACGGTCTAGCGGGGAACGGGAATCCTGCGTGAGGATCGTGAAGGTGCGGATCGGGCCCTGCGGTCCGGTCCAGTCTTCGAACAAGCCCGCCAAAGCAAGGGGTTCACCGTTCGCAACGTGAATGTAGAAGGGCTGCTTGCGGGAACTGGACTTCGAATTCGGAGAGTTCGAATCTCGAGAGTTCGAATCTCTAGAGTTCGAATTCCCAGACTCCGAAGCCGCCGCCTGCCACTCGTAGTAGCCATCGACCGGCACCAGGCACCTGCGCCTGCGGAAGGCAGCACGGTAGGAGGGCTTGTCTGCGACCGTCTCGGACCTGGCATTGATCATGCGCGCAGCACGACTGGCATCTGTGGACCACGAGGGAATCAACCCCCACCGAGCAATCTCGACGGCCCGTACACCTGCTTCGTCGACGACGATGTACGACTCCTGCGTGGGGGCGATGTTGTATCGGGCAGGCAGTTCGACTTCCGGAAGCTGTTGCGCGTGGAACCACTCGGCGATCTCCACGGCATCTTTGGCTGCGGCGTAACGTCCACACACGCCTCTATTGTGGGCCCGACCGGTGGCCCGTCCCGAAGTGAGCCTGCCCGGACTACCCTGACGAGGTGTCGTCGGAATCGTGGTGGTCAGCGCCTTACTGCGGGAAACCAGTGGATGCGCGGGTACGAGTCCCCGGCTCGAAATCGTTGACCAACCGTGCGCTAATCCTGGCTGCACTGAGCGAGCGTCCCAGCCAAGTAACCCATGCGCTTGCTTCGCGCGACACCGAACTCATGATCGAAGCACTAGCCAAACTCGGCGTGGGCTTTCGCACGCTGTCCGAATCCGACGCCAGCATCGACCTCGAGATCACACCGCACTATCTGAAGACCGCCCCGGACACCACAATCGACGTCGGACTCGCCGGCACTGTCATGAGATTCATTCCTCCACTTGCAGGGCTGAACCACGGCGAAGTGATGTTCGATGGTGATTCGGCGGCACGCCGCAGGCCCATGGCCACCTTGATCGAAGCCATGCGAGATGTGGGCATCGACGTCGATGATGCTGGGACCGGCAAGTTGCCCATGCTCGTCCGTGGCCGCGGACACGTGCCCGGGGGTGAGGTGGTACTCGATGCTTCGAGGTCAAGTCAATTCGTCAGCGCCTTGTTGCTATCGGCAGCGCGGTTCGAGGCTGGGGCCACGATCCATCACGTAGGCCAGCGACTACCGAGTGCGCCGCATATCGAGATGACCATTCGCATGCTGGCGGCGCACGGGGTGCAGGTACGCGTCGTGGAAGATCCCCCGATCGAAGGATTCGAGCGCTTCACCTGGCACATCGATTCCCAAGAGGTGCGGTCCCATGACTGGAGCATCGAACCCGACATCTCGAACGCCCTGCCCTTCATCGCAGCCGCCCTGGTCACGGGTGGGCGCGTCACTATCGAGGGGTGGCCGACAGACTCTCTGCAACCCACTGAGACGGTTCTGGGCATTCTCCGCAGGTTCGGTGCGGAAATCCGTGTCCATGAGGACGCCCTCGAGGTGGAAGGTCCAGATCGAATCGATCCGGTGGACATCGATCTGTCCGATGTCGGCGAGACGGCACCCACGATTGCGGCGATCAGCTTGTTCGCAGAAGGCACCAGCACGCTCCGCGGGATCGCGCACCTACGCGGTCATGAGACCGATCGACTCGCGGCACTGGAAAAGGAGATTTCCAACTTGGGCGGGAAGATCGAGCAAACCGACGATGGCGTGATCATCAATCCTTCGTCCATGCACGGTGGGCCTTTCCACACGTACCACGACCATCGCATGGCAACTACCGGAGCGATCATCGGACTTCGTGTCCCTGAGGTGTTGGTCGAGAACGTAGGCACCACCGCCAAGACCCTTCCGAATTTCCCCTTGCTGTGGGCAAGCACCACCCAGGGAAGCTGAATCAACGCGGTGGCGACGTGACCAAGCACTCGAAGCTGGATGAGGACGACGTTCGCGTCCGACCCGGACGCAGCAAGAGTCGCCGCCGAACCAAGGACAGACCCGAGTTCGAGGGTGCCAGGCCGGCAACCGTCGCAACCGTGGACCGCGGACGCTTCACCATCGTGGCCGCGGATGGCAGCGAGCACTTCGCGGTCAAGGCTCGAGAACTCGGGCGCAAGGGCATCGTGGTTGGTGATCGCGTCGAGGTGATCGGATTATCCGAGGAAACCGGAACCGATCGACTATCCCGCGAGGACTTCGCTCGAATCATCCGCCGGCTCCCGAGGGAAACCACGTTGCGTCGCTCCGCGGACGACGTGGATCCCATCGAGCGGGTGATCGTGGCGAACGCCGATCAGTTGGCCATCGTCGTGGCAGCAGCAGACCCCGATCCTCGCCCAGGCCTCATCGATCGCACCCTCGTGGCAGCCTTCGACGCAGGTATCTCACCAATGCTCCTCATCACCAAGACCGACATAGCCTCTGCTGCACCCCTCATCGAGTTGTACGGACCGCTGGACGTACCCATTCACGAGATTCACAGCAAACGGGTATCTCCAGGTATCGAGGATGCATTCGCCGATCACGTCACGGTGTTGATCGGACATTCCGGCGTGGGCAAGTCAACGCTCGTCAACTCCCTGGTCCCCTCTGCGCAACGATCCACCGGTGGGGTAAACCTCGTCACCGGAAAAGGCCGCCACACCTCGACCAATGTGATCGCATTGCCGCTCCCGGGAGGCGGCATCATCATCGACACACCAGGGATTCGTTCTTTCGGTCTGGCCCATATCGAGCCCGATCGAGTCATCCACGCCTTCGCCGACATCGAAGACGCTGCCCAGACATGCCCACGGGGATGCACGCACGACGATCGGTATTGCGCTTTGGATACCGATCCTTCGATGAACCCGGGACGCCTGGCATCCCTGCGGCGGTTGCTGCGAAGCCGCACTCAAGCCGACGGCTAACGCGAATCGACGGCTGACGCGAGTCGATGGCTGACGCGAATCGACTACGAAGCGGGAACCTGCCCGGGCCGGGTGTTCTCGATGATGGCGCCCCAGGTTGCCTCCGAACCCGAATGTCCCGTGATGATCGTCGACCACAGCAAGCCGAGTGAGGCCACGATGACCACCACCCCCAGGCCGATCACCCACCAGGGACGAGAGCGATTCCCCGGGATGCCGCGCGCGACGAGCCAGTAGCCGAGAACAAGGACGAAGAATCCCGTTGCGTAGATCGGCAGAGCCTCGCCGTAGTCGACGTGCGGTTGAGGATTACCCACCCGAGAGGCCAACTGCTCACCCGAACCCCTACTCAACCACGCGGCACCCATACCCAGTCCAGCTGCCGCCACCGTGATCCAGCCGAGTCGGTGGATCCAACTGCGCCGAAGGACGATGAGAATCGCTCCCACAACCGCGGCTGGTAAGAGCACCACAGCGGCATGCACGATCAGAACGTGCGTGGGGAGGCCGAAGACGGTGTCGAGCGGTGAACCCACGTCGCGAAGCCTAGGCGAATGATCCCGTCACTGCAGTCATCGTCAACGCGTGCCCTAGATTCACTGCTGTGGACGACCTCTCGCTCGCCCGACTTATGGCTGATGCCGCCGACGCGATCTCGCTGGATCGTTTCCAGGCGCATGACCTCGTGGTGGAGACGAAGCCGGACATGACTCCGGTGAGCGATGCAGATCGTGCGGTGGAGAACGCCATCCGAGCACTCCTGGCCCAGCACCGGCCAGATGATGCGATCCATGGCGAGGAGTACGGGAGCCAAGACGGACACCGCCAGTGGATCATCGACCCGATCGATGGCACCAAGAGTTTCGTTCGAGGGGTTCCGATCTGGGCGACTCTGATCGCCCTTCGCGAAGGCGACACGATCACCACCGGAGTGGTCTCGGCACCCGCGCTGGGACGTCGGTGGTGGGCAGCGCGAAACACCGAAGCGACCTGCACCGCCCCAGGGGACCTCGATCCTCGGCCGCCGCTTCGCGTCAGCAAGGTGTCGAGCATCGCCGATGCCTCATTCGGGTTCTCCGATGCAATCGGGTGGTCGACGAAAGGCTTGGATCGTCTCCTCGAACAGACCTGGCGCCAGCGTGGATACGGTGATTTCTGGTCACACCTAATGGTGGCCGAAGGCGCGGTGGACATCGCAGCCGAGCCAGCGCTGAAGATCCATGATGTGGCAGCGCTCGTTCCCATCATCGAAGCCGCTGGAGGTCAGATCACGACCTTCACCGGCGACCCGATTCCGTGGAACCATCCAACGGCCGAGTTCTCGGCACTGAGCACGAACGGACTTCTTCACAATTCGGTCGTAGATCTCCTTCGCCTCTAGCCTGCGGCTCTCCTCGGCCCCACGATGGGAATACCGAACCACCGATTCGAGACCCATGGGGCACACGCGGGAGGTCGATCATGCAGGTTGCGCAGGTCATATCCGGAAAGGGCGCCGAGGTCTTCTCGATCAGTCCCGAGGCGACCGTGGGTGAACTCGTCCAAGCATTGAATGAATATCGTGTGGGAGCACTGCTCGTTATCGACAAGGCCAGCATTCTCGCCGGGATCGTCTCCGAGCGTGATGTGGTGCGTGCGCTAGCGAAAGATTCCGGGGCAGTCGATCATCACGTTCGCACGATCATGACCGCCGATGTGGTGAGCGTGCCACCCACGTTCGAGGTGGCTGATCTCATGGGCTTGATGACCGAACGTCGCATCCGGCACGTGCCGGTTATCGATGACCAAGGCGCGCTCGTAGGCCTAGTGTCCATCGGTGATGTCGTGAAGGTCCGCATGGATGAACTCGAGACCGAACGAGCAGCACTCGTGGACTACATAACGCACGGGGGTTAGTTCCGGTACGTGCACAGTGGCTAGCGCGGCTCCACGATCACCGGCATTCCGCCGTGCGGCCGAATGGTCACCAACGGCTCCCCGACTGGCAGTGACACACCTGGGGGAAACGAGACACGGAACCGCCGAGCCAACTCGGCCACGATCATGACCGATTCGACGTAGGAGAAGTCACGACCGATGCACAACCGAGGCCCGGCACCGAAGGGAATGTGCGAAAAGCGGTCGACGTCCGACAAGAATCGCTCCGGATCGAACTCCTCCGGTCGATCCCACAACCTCGGATGACGGTGCAGCAGCCACGGGCTCATGATGATGAGGGCTCCAGCGGGAACGTGCACACCGTCGATCTCATCGGGACCCAGGGCAGAACGAGTTACCAGCCAGGCAGGTGGGTACAGACGCAACGTCTCATCGATCACTGCCCGGGTGTAGGTCAGCTCTGCATAATCGACGAACTCAATGGGGCGACTCGGGGCGACTGTGTCGGCCTCCGCCGCGATCCGATCCCCCACGTGCGGATGGTCCGCGATCAGGCCCCACGCCCAGCCCAGGGCACTGGCCACGGTTTCATGACCCGCCACGATGAAGGTGACCAGTTGATCTCTGATCTGGGTAATCGACAGTGCGGCACCCGTTTCGTCGCGGACCGACAGCAGCATGCCGAGCAGGTCTTCGGTAGGACTCCCACCTGCATCCTCCCTACGCGCAGCCACCATGTCGGCTACTGCTTCGTCCAACCGAGCAACGGACTTCGTCAACACACGATTGCCGGGTGTGGGGATCCAAGCAGGTGGCGTGATCGGCACGCGTGCGCGTGCCACCACCACGTCCAGCGCATCCAAGGTCGCCGCGGCGATAGCACTCGATCTACCGGTGAGGTCAGTGCTCATCAAGGATGCCGCGACGACTTCCAAGGCGGCTCCCATCATGAAGGAATCAATGTCGATCACGGTGCCTGGAGACAGGTCGGCCCATTGGCTGGCTACACGCGCACTCGCCTGGCGCACGTGGGAACCGATGTTCTCCAGCGCGGTGTGGTGGAACGCAGGTTGGAGGACTCTGCGTTGCTTTTTCCAGGTGTCGCCATCGGAAGTGAGCAGCCCCTCTCCAGTCACTAGGGACAGTGCTCGGTATTGGATCGTCGACTTGCCGTAGTTCCGGGCATTGTCGACCAGCACGTGCCTGGTGCCTTCCGGACTGTTCACCAGGTAGCTAGGAGGCCTGGGAACCGGGAACTGAACCACGTCTCCGTGTGCAAGCCATGCCTGATGGAGGTATTCCAGCGGGTTACGGCGAATAGTCCCGAAGGCCTTCAACATGTCCGGGCCCAGAGGGCCAGGAGCGGTCGCCGGAGTACCGAGGAAGCTGGTGGGGCGTTTGCTCACTAACTCATGATCCGTGACTCGTTGACGAATAGTCGCACCCGTGACGTCACGTGATCGAGGGAGTCTTGTGCCACGCTCTTGCCAATCTCCGATGCGTAAGCCGCTTCGAAGGCGTCGCGATCGTCGAACCACAGCTCGGTGATGCCGTCGATCCCATCTCCTTCGACTACTTCATTGAAGCGAATCTCTCGAACACCGGGAAGCAGTCGGGCCATGGGAGCGTGCTCTTCCAGCCACCACTGCGCGAACTCCCCGTGACTCATGTCGGATCGACGCGTCAACAAGATCATCGCCTTGAACATATGTTTCCTTTCGCAATCTACGAGGGCTTACGGACGCGTGCCCCGGGTCGCCCCCCACACGACAGCGCAAGGGCGATGACGATTTCATCGGCATGCGGAGCATCGGGGACACTGACGTCCACCGAATCCATGTCGTCGAAGACCCACCTGTCGTCCTTATTGCCTATCGGCATGGTGATCTGAGCGCCCGGCCCGGCGACCTTCTTGGTTCCAGGGATGATGTCGGCCCCACCACCGATGGCATATCGAACCGGCGCCCCGAAACGGGGATGCAGGATCGCTGCGGTGTGTTCTCGGTCCCCGGCGACCCCCACGATCGCACCCTTGCCGTAACCGCGCACCGAATCGGCACCCAGTCCCACGGCTGCGAGCACTTGAAGGCAACGTTCCACCAGGAATGCCGCTGCATGCGAGCCCAGTTCCTCGAGTTCACTCAATTCCTCAACACGCCCTCGACCCGCGAGCGGGTTGTGGACCACCACGGCGCACGTGGCGACGATGGTCGGTGGGGTGATCTCCGCTCCGGCCTCCCGCAGGGTTTCGTGGAGACTTGAATGGACAGCCCTGACCTTCACCCTGCTACTCCATTCATGTCGATGAGTGGTTGATACACCGTGGTCCGCTGCTCGAGAATGCGACCGATGGGCTCCAGCTCGCGGGCGAGCTCCGCGGGATCCATGCCCTGACCATGGGTGGCTCCAGCGGCGCGGGAGATGTTCTCGTCCATGAGCGTCCCACCGACGTCGTTGACTCCGCCCTGCAAGAGTTGCTTCACTCCAGGAATACCGAGCTTCACCCATGAGGCCTGAACGTTGTCGATGAGCCCTCGATAAGCGATGCGGCCGATCGCATGCATCAAGACGACCTCCCGCCAAGTGGGGCCACGGCGGGCTTTGCGCTTCAAATAGACCGGGGAAGCCATGTGTACGAACGGCAGAGGTATGAACTCGGTGAACCCACCGGTACGTCGTTGCAGGTCGCGCGTGGCGAGGATGTGGGCAATCCAGTGTTCGGGTTGCTCGACACTCCCGAACATGATCGTGACGTTCGATCGCAGTCCCAAGCGGTGCGCCGTTTCGTGCACCATCAACCACTCGTCAGTGGTCACCTTGTCCGGACACAAGATGGCGCGAATATCGTCGTGCAGGATCTCAGCGGCAGTCCCAGGCAGCGACGCTAATCCTGCGTCCTTCATCCGCTGCAGGTAGGAGTCCAACGGCTCACCCAGTCGCCGCGAACCTTCGAGAATCTCGAGTGCGGTGAAGCCATGCACATGCATCGCGGGAACGGCCTTTTTGACCACCTCGGTCACGCGGACGTAGTAGTCGCCGTCGAAGTCCGGATGTATCCCGCCCTGCAAGCACACTTCGGTGGCTCCGTGGGATGCGGCTTCCACGACCCGTGCGGCGATCTCCTCGTCGTCCAGGAGATAGGGCTTCCCTCGGAGGTTCAAGGACAACGGGCCCTTCGAGAAGCCACAGAAGGTGCATTTGTATGTACAGACGTTGGTGTAGTTGATATTCCGGTTCCGCACATATGTCACCGCAGAGCCGTTGACCTGCGCGCGTATCTCGTCCGCCACTGCGGCGATGGCTGCTACTTCCCGTCCGCGCGCCGCGAACAAGGTGGCGAGTTCGGGAGCGTCGACCCGTTGACCCGCACGAACACCGGCGAGCACCTCGCCAACGGCACCGGAGATGTCACTCGAACGCGGAATGAGGGCAACAGGCAACCGTTCGGCACCCGCGTACCAAGCCGTGGAGCGCCGTCCGATCTGGATTACCTCGGCACCAGTACCGACATTCGCAGCGTCCTGGTACTTCTCAGGGAAAACGGCACCCGGATCATCTCGCGCCAGACCTTCGGCATCGCTTCGGTCCAGGACCGCGAAGTGCAAGCCTTCATCGATCCAGTCATGAGCGCTGAGCACGAATTCCGGGTAGACCGTCAGACGCGGAGCCAGTTCCCTGCCGCTGGCCTCAGCGGCGAACCGGAGCGCCTCCAAGGACGGCCACGGCTTCTCGGGATTGACGTGGTCGATGGTGACCGGCGAGACGCCACCGAAGTCATCGATACCGGCCTCGATGATCGCCGTGATGTCGTCGACCAGATTGGGAGGTGCCTGCACGTGGACGCTCGAGGGCAAGACCGCGCGCGCAAGCGCGATGGCATCGACGAGGTCATCAATCGAGCACGCGGGCTCATCCCGCATGCCGGTGCCCGCCTTGGGCACGAAGTTCTGGACGATCACCTCCTGGATATGCCCGTACTTCGCGTGGCTGGCAGCTATCGCTTCCAACGCGACCACGCGGTCGGATCTTGACTCCCCGAAGCCGACCAGGATGCCTGTGGTGAACGGGATGGCCAACTCGCCCGCAAAGTCGAGTGTGGCCAGACGACGAGCCGGATCCTTGTCCGGGGCACCGCGGTGCGCCGGAAGGTCGGGATTCAATGACTCGATCATCATTCCCTGACTCGGGGCAACGGTCCGCAGACGGGCTAGGTCGTCTCGCCCGAGAGCGCCGGCGTTGGCGTGTGGCAGCAATCCCGAGGTCTCGAGAACCCGCCTGCATGCAGCGACCAGGTAGTCGATCGTGGACTCGTAGCCGTTCGCATCGAGCCAATCGCGTGCCTGCGGATACCGATCCTCGGGGTACTCCCCCAGCGTGAAGAGCGCTTCATGGCAGCCGGCTTGCGCACCCTGGCTTGCGATTCGCTCCACGTCATCCAAGGACAGGTAGGGCGACGGTAGGTGGTGCGGGGCTTGGGCGAAGGTGCAGTAACCGCAGCGATCCCGGCACAACTGCGTGAGAGGGATGAAGACTTTCGGCGAGTAGGTGATTCGACTCGTGATCTCGCTGGACGGCTTCGTTGAACCAGGATCGATCGACCCAGGACCGATGGACAACGCTGCCTCCGTCTCGCAACTCGACCCGATAACCGACAACCCCCGCCTCGTATCGTGGCATAGCCACCAAAGCGGGGGTTGTCGGTTGTGAATTCAGTTATGTGATGAACGCAATGCCGAAAGAGGGCCCCTAGCGGGTGGACACGCCCTTCTTGACTCCACCCGACTGGTACTCGCGGACCGCGGCCCGCGAAGCCAGCCAGGTCCAACCCGGCTCGCGCGCAGGTGCTTCCTCGGAGACGATCTCGAGTCCGGAGTGAGCGGCGTTCGGGAAGTCGTCGTCGACGTGGACGATGTTGTCGAATCCCGCGTTCTGCAGCACCGAGGCAACGGCTGCCGCCCGGTATCCCGATCCGCAGTAGACGAAGATGTCCTCGTCGCGGGGCAACTCGCCCATACGATCGAGCACCTCATAGAAGGGCATGAAGGTCGCACCTTTCACGTGCCCCGATTCCCATTCCAGGATCTGGCGGGTGTCGATGACCACCGACCTAGGGTTCGCCTTCCACTCCTTGGCCATCTCCTCGAAGTCCACTCGACGCATGAACGCAGGCGTCTCACCCTCGGACATCCACGAGTCCGGACCTCCGACGGCCTGACCGGCCGGTCGATCGATGCCGATCCGGACCAACTCACGCTGAGCCGCTTCCACCTGCTCGGTGGTCGCCCCAACCAGCGTGATCGGCGTGCCCCACGGCACCATCCAGCCGAGGTAGTTGATGAAGGCCCCATTGAGGTCGAAATTGACCGCGCCGGGCACGTGACCTGAGGCGAAGACCTCGCGGGAGCGCAGGTCCACGACCCACTCGCCCGCTTCGACGCGGCGTCGCAGTTCGGCAGGGTCGACCGGTGCGGGCAGCGACAGGTCGATCTGTGCCGGTCCGGCAGCGTTGGCCGGACCCATGTGGGCGTAGTACGCGGGAAAGACGTCGAGCCCGGCGATCAGCATTTCGACGAAGTCCTCCTCCGCCTGGGTGAGGGCGGGGTTGATCGCCTTCTCCTGACCCAAAGACGTCTGGACGCCTGCAGTCTGGATCGACGAGCAGAACGATCCGAAACCATGCGTGGGGTAAATCTGCGTGTCAGCCGGCAGTACATCGACGAGGTGATGGGCGGAATGCCACTGATCGTGGGCTTGCTTGACCGTCAAGTCGGGTGCGACGAGATCGGGCCGACCCACGGTTCCGTACAGGAGTGAACCACCGGTGAATACCGCGCCCGGATGGTTGTCACGGCTGACCGCGAAGGAGATGTGGTGCGGCGTGTGGCCAGGGGTGTGCACGATGCGCACATCGAGGTCACCCACTCGGAAGCTGTCACCCTCGCTCATTGCCACGACGTTCGCCTCGCCCAGGTACGACAGTTCCACGTCAGCAGGAACCACGTAGGTAGCGCCATGCTTCTTCGCGAACTGATAGCCACCATTGACGTAGTCGTTGTGGATGTGGGTCTCACCTACGTGAGTCACGGTGAGGCCGTGCTCGGCGATGAGCTTCTCGACGCGGTCGGTATCGCGCTGGGGGTCGATGACGATGGCGTTTACACCATCGTGGGCGATGTAGCCCCGGTCGCCGAGACCCGGGGTGTCGATGACGATGACGTGGGGGGCGCTTGTTGCGGTCATGACTTTGCTCCTACTCCTGATTCGCGGACTCTTGATTGCTGCGGCATGCCCGCTGCGCGCCAGGCTGCCAGGCCTCTACCGAAAGCGTGCTGACCATCGTGGGCTCTGCTCCCTATCGCGGTGTGGTCGTGTCGATTTGTCACTACGTCGATGCACGGGCCCTCGTCGGGCCGCACCCGCTAAGGCTAATACCCCCCGGGGTATATGTCCAGTCCTACATGGAGTTTGACCGGACATCCGTCCGGCGGGCGGCGAGGAGCTCAAGTATGTGAATTCACGCACAATCACCCCTTTTTGTTTGGTAAACCAACAAATATGCGACATAATCGTTATGTGCACGGGAGACCCCCGAGCCACCAACACAGAAAAGGGAGTGACCCTCCATGAAGCAACTCGGAAGCATCTTCGGCTCCGTATTTGGACGCATCGATTCCGAGACCGCCGCGCGTAAGGAGATCTACCGCGAGTGGGATCGCCAGCGTCGTAATGCCATGAGCCCGACGGACCTGGCGGAGATCGACGCGATCTTCTCCCGCGCTCTCTAGGCGAATTCGCCTAGTCAGCACCTTCCATACTCCCGTTGCGGCGGCGGTTGTGGCCACGGAATCCACGAGGTTCCGACCACGACTGACGCCGCAAGGGGAGTTTCGTCTTTCTGGGTGAAATCGACCTACTTGAAGTCGACCGTAACGGGAGCGTGGTCGCTCCACCGCTCCGCGTAGCTCGGCGCCCGACCGATCACAAGATTGTTCGCTCGATCCGCCAGCCCGTGGGTAGCCGCGTGATAGTCGATCCGCCAACCGGCGTCGTTGTCGAACGCCTGTCCTCGCCATGACCACCATGTGTACGGGCCGGGACCCGGCCCGCCGAACTCACGCCCCAGATCACGCCACGACTTGGCGAACCACCGATCGAGGTAGACGCGTTCTTCGGGCAGGAAACCCGCACTCGTCAGGTTCCCCTTCCAGTTCTTGATATCAACCTCGCGATGCGCGATGTTCCAGTCCCCGCACACCAACGCCTGAACTCCGTCCGTGTCGGCCCGACGAAGCAGGGCCCGCAGTCGCAGATCCATTCCCTCCAAGAACGCGTACTTCGCATCCTGCTTGGGCGTACCCGCCTCGCCGGAGTGCACGTACACGCTCGCGACGGTGACCGGCCCCACGCTGGTGTCCAGATCCACTTCGATCCACCGACCTTGGTCGTTGATGGCGGACTGGCGGAAACGATCGCGGACCTCCACGGGCTGCTTCTTGGTCAAGACCGCAACACCCGCTCGACCCTTCTCCGGAGCCTCGACGTGAGCCACGTGCCAAGACGAGAACGGTGAACTCTCTAGTGCCTCATCCAGTTGGGCCCGCGTGGCCCGAACCTCCTGAAGGCAGATCGCATCAGCCTTCGTTGCAGCGAGCCAATCCAAACCGCCCCTGCGCTGCGCTGCTCGGATGCCGTTGACGTTGGCCGTGATCACCCGAAATCCCCGTGAGCGACCCATAGCCGAGACCTTAGGTGGTGGTGATCTGGAACTCGATTCCCACCCATTCGAATTGTTGAGCGGCACCGAGTCCGTAGCCGAAGGTTCCGGGCACGTTCAACTCGAACGTCAATTCGAAGGTTCCATCGGACTTGACCTTCGTGGTGATGGGCAGGTCCTCGAAGTGCCCCGATCCCTTCTTGTCACTGGCGACGAACCGCGACAACTGAAGCGTGGTTCCAGGCTTCACGAATTCCGGAGCCGTCCCGGAGATCGTGATCGGAGCACCAGCGGGTGCAGTGGTTCGACTGATGGTGGCGGTTCCTCCCCACCCGACCACGTTGGGAGTGGTGGTGAAGCCGCTCTTGGCCAGTTGACGGCTGGTGAGTTGCACCGCATTGGCCGAACCACCCGAGGCTGCTTTCCCGTCGCCCGTGGTGGTGAGCTGGAACTGGAAGCCGACGAACTCTGGGGAGAAACTGTCCGTCTCGTATCCAACGCGATACCCGTAGGTGCCCACGTAGCCCAGTTGCATCCGCATCACGAAAGTGCCATTGGGGTTCACCGTGGTAGTGATGTTCAGGTCCTTGAACTCACCTGAACCTTGAGTGTCCGAGGGAACGAAGCGCTGCAGCGTGAGCAACTGTCCGGCCGGTGCGTAGTTGGGGGCCTTGCCACGCACGATCACGTCCTGCCATTGAGCAGCCGAATTGGTCGAAATCTGCGCCGTACCCGGCTCCCAGCCGACGACGTTCGGCTTCTTGGTGAAGCCGCCCGCTGTGAGCTGCTGTGACGTGAGGGTCACGCCGGAGTCGGCCTGTACGGGCGCAGCGACGAGCGCCGTTCCCAAGGATGCTGCTGCGATGGCGATGAAGAAGCGCTTCATGGGACTCCCTAGATCGGCTGCCTGGTCACGCTAGGGCTGGGGGCCTTGCGAGTCAAGCAACCCCGGCCCAATCGGTTTCCGCGGCGACCCGTAGCGCCTGGGCACCGATGGTCAACGCCGGATTTTGCGCTCCGCTGGAGGGGAAGAACGACGAATCCACCACGAACAGGTTCGCAACATCATGGCTTCGACACCATGGATCCAACACGCTCACCTGCGGATCGACTCCCGCCACGACCGTCCCGCACATGTGCGAATTGAGCGCTATGTCGAAACGTTGCTCGGCGATACCGATGTAGCCCGCCTGACGCAGCAGTTTCTTGGCACGCGAGAGCAGCATCTCGTGACGGTCGTAGTTGGTGCGACGCCAGGAAATCTGGATGCGGCCATCGCGACCCACGCTCACCCGGTTATGCGGACTCGGTAGGTCTTCACTCATTACCAACCACTCCATACTGCGGTCGGCGATGCGATTCAAGACATGGAGCGGGACTCCAGTGGCATGGGTCTTCATCATCGAGCCTTGGACTTTGCCGATCAGTTGGATAGTCCCTCCGGGAAAGCCATCCCCCATGTCCCGGTAGAAGTCGTTGATCGCCACTGTCTTTTGGAAGACCACATCGTTTTTCCGGCGTGGATCGATGGCAGCGATGTGCGTGTTGTTGTGCACCATGTAGTTGCGGCCGACCAGTCCCGTTCGATTGGCCAGACCCGCAGGATGGTCATCGCTTGCAGACCGCAGAAGTAGCGCGGCGCTGTTGGCAGCTCCTGCGGAGATGACGAAAGCCCCACCGGTCACTCGGAATGGCTCCCCCTGCCGATCCCCCTCGACGGCAACCACGCGATCACGGTCGGCGACCACCTTGGTCACCTTCATATGCGTAAGCACGCGCACATACCCGGTCGCCACGGCCGGGTCGATGCCGCAGGTCTGTGCATCCGACTTCGCACCCAGCCGGCAGGGGAAGCCGTCGCATGTGCCGCAGCGGATGCACGCTCCACCGGGCCGGAGATCCACTCCCATCGCGGTGCTCGACGGGTGAACTCCTTGCGCTTCGAGCCTGCGGACTGTTTCGGCGACATACGGCTCGTGCTGTAGCGCAGGGAACGGGAAGGGAGCGCTGCGCCACGGCTCGGACGGATCCTCACCCGTTGTGCCGTGGACCTTGAACAATTTTTCGATCTGTCCGTAGTACGGCTCGAGGTCGGCATACCTGAACGGCCACGCCGGACTCACTCCCGACGGATACTCGGTGCGCTCGAAATCGTCCTCACGCAGCCTGGGCAAACTCGAGCCGTAGACCTTGGTGTTGCCACCCACCACGTAGTGCACGCCGGGAGCGAACTCACGGCCGTCGTCATCGACCCACATCTCATCGGGCTTGTAGCGGCGTTGAACGAATACGGCTTCCGGTGACCAGTTCTGCCGTTCCCGCGGCAAGTAATCACCGCGCTCGAGGACGAGTACATCGACGCCCCGCTGGGCGAGGCCCCAAGCAAGCGTGCCACCGCCCATGCCGGAACCGACGATCACAACCGTGGCGGAATCATCGATCATGGCAAGAGCCGATTCATGACAACAGCCGTTCCACGACCGCCACGAGATCAGCACCGATGACGTCCGGCTCGCCGAAATTCGCGTCGAAGATTCCTTCGAGCCGTGATACCCACGCGGTCTGCAATCCCGCCGCGGCAGCTCCACCGATATCCCACGAATGCACGGCAACCATGCAGACCTCGCTCGCGTCGAATCCCAGCACGCGGCATGCATGCAGGTACGGCTCAGGTGCGGGCTTCCAGCGTCGCACCTCCTCGCACGACAGGTGGGTGTCCACGAGTTCCGCCAGCCCCGAGCGCTCGAACAACCGCGCGACGTACGCCGCATTGCCCACGCTCAACGTGACCATCGGGATCCCATTGTCCTGCAATCGTCGTAAGGCTGGCTCAACCTCCGGATACGGCTCCAAGGCGGCGAATGCCTCGATCAGTGCATCCGTCTCCTCCGCACCCATCCGTTCAGGATCCATGCCCCGAAGAGCTCCACGGGCCACCTCCGGGAAGCCTCGGTATTCCCCCGCGCACGTCAGCGCGAACCCGGTGCGCAGAACCCGCGCGAACCACAGGTCCCGCCGCCCAGGTAAACCCCACCGATCGAATAGCGGGTCAAGCACCCGCAGGGAGAAGAGCGTCTCGTTGACGTCCAGAACGATCGCCCGCGGCCTACCCACGGGAACGAGCGTAGGAGTTCCAACTAGCGCACAATGCACCTATGGCCGATTCCGCATCTTCGATCTACGACCTCTCTTTCACCTCGAACACCGGTGAGGAGGTACCCCTCAAGCAGTTCGAGGGCAAGCCCCTGCTCATTGTCAACACCGCCAGCAAGTGCGGCTTCACCCCGCAGTACAAAGGTCTGCAGGAGATCTACGACCAACTCGGGCCCGACGTCGTGGTCATCGGCTTCCCGTGCGATCAGTTCGCCCATCAAGAACCAGGCGACGACGAACAAATCAAGGAATTCTGCGAGATCAATTACGGCGTGACGTTCCCGCTCTCGACGAAGGTCGACGTCAACGGCTCCAAGACCCATCCCGTCTTCGCTTTCTTGAAAGACCGCGCGGGCGGGCTACTTGGTTCGACCATCAAGTGGAACTTCACCAAATTCCTGGTCGGCCCCGACGGCACCACAGTCAAGCGCTACGCACCCAAAACCGATCCTCAGATGGTGCGGATGGACGCGGAGGAAATGCTCGGACGTTGAAGTGGAAAGCAGAAGGGCCCCAGGGGAAGCTCCCTGAGGCCCTTCTGTTGGTAGCGGGGCGAAACAGGCAGGGCGCGACCATCGAGTTCCGTGCCCACCGAGATCCCCTCACGAACCCGCACGCCTGCACCCCCTCCTGCACTCCCCAGAGGCGCAGAACCTGCACCCCCCTCGTCATCAATTGAGGCGGCCGGCTATTTCACGATCCTCGCTACCGCGCGATCGTAGAGACCATCTCCCCCGAAGCGGCGCAGCCTCCACATGGGCTTGGCGAGGTAGCCGGCCATGTAGCGGGACTTTGGCTTGCTGCTGGATATCGCCGTGAGGATGGTGTCCGCGATGAGGGATGGTGGTGAGGCCCGTCGGACGAAGTCGGGGTCGGAGAGCGTGCGCGTCACCTTGTCGGTCAGGTCCTGGTAGGGACTGTTCGCAGCGCTGGACGGCAGGTGGCTGGTGTGCTGGGCAAGGACGTCGCTGAACTCCGTCGCGATGCCGCCCGGCTCGATAATGACGACGTCGATACCGAGGGGCTTGAGCTCGACGCGCAGACAGTCAGACCAGCCCTCGAGTGCATGCTTTGTTGCGTGGTACCAAGCACCCAGCGGGGTGTAAATGCGTCCACCCATCGAGGAAATGTTCACGATCGTGCCCGCCTTCTGAGCACGCATGTGCGGGATGACGAGTTGGGTGAGTCGAGCGAGGCCGAAGATGTTGACCTCGAACTGGTAGCGGGCGGCGTCGATGGACACCTCCTCCACCGGGCCGTATTGCGCAAAGCCGGCGTTGTTCACCAGGACATCAAGGCGTCCCTGTTCACCGATGATGCGCGTGACCGCAGCGGACACCTGACCCTCGTCGGTGATGTCCATCTCCACGGGGATCACCCCGGGCAACTCGGTGATGCGATCGACACGCCGGGCCGCCCCGTACACGACGTATCCGGCTGACACGAGCCTGCTGGCCGTCGCGGCTCCGATGCCGCTTGACGCACCCGTCACAAGCACAACCTGAGAAGCCATGGCTTTTCCCCTCATGAATGAACACTACGATACCGTAGCGTATCATGCAGACTGTGGCAGGGGACTCAACGCACGGTCGCGATACTGGGGCCGTGCCCGAACTCGGCGCGGACCCTGACCCGCGCGTCCTGCGATCGATCGACGCCGTCCAGGCGGCCGCGCTCAAGCTCTTCGTCGACGGAGGGCCCCGCGCGGTCACCGTGGATGCGGTGAGCGACACCTCCGGCGTGGCCAAGACGACGATCTACCGGCACTGGACCGACCGAGCGCACCTGCTGGCTGATACCTACCGCGCCTGTCTGCCGATCGTCGCCGAGCCACCCGTATCACTCGACCCCGAGCAGGCATTGCGTTTCGTCGTTCGCGAGCTCGTCACCGGCCTCGGAACTCCGCCCGCTCGACCCGCGCTCCCCCACCTCATCGCCACTCCGCTTGATGCAGTGGAATCCCTAGCTCTCCCCGAAGGCATCCTCGACCAGACCTTCGCTCCCGTCGTCGCCGCGATCACGTCTTGCGCTCAAGCCGGCCTCATTCCCGTTGATGCAGACATCCTCGAGGCCAAGCATGAGATCGTCGGCTTCGTCATCATGTCCGCCCTCGACCCGGACTGCCCGATGAGCAACGCTCTCGCCGACCGCATTGTCAACCTCTTCATCGCCGGCCGACGTAGCGCGTCCTAGCTCCGCAGGCGAGTTGCACTTCGCACTTTCGGCTTTCACTCGGTTTGTTCACACATCGGCGCCTGAACCGTATGCCTCGATGCCTGGGTTTAGCTGACATGAGATTTCGTGCCCAAGCAGGCATCGCCACGAGAATGCGAGGCACCGGTCCAGTGCCCCCGTTGACAGGGCGTGACCCGAGTCAGCGCTTCAGGTCTCCGCGGCAGAGGACCTCCGCCTACGACCAAGAGTCCCTGATTTCTCAGGGGCCTTCAGCCGTGACATTCAAATAGTTGCACCTTCACATTGATAGCGGGGCGAAACTGACAGGGCGCGACCACCGGGTTGCGTGCACACCGAGATCCCCTCAGGAACCCGCACTCGTGCACCCCTTCTGCACCCCCCGGGGGAGCACAGCTTGCACCCACCCTGTCAACATTCGCCACGATCACGCGCCGATGACGGCAGGCAGTCAGACGGTGCCTCTCGTCGGCGTTACCTCAGCCGATAATCCAGGCTGACTGCGCAGAGTTGTAACTAAGTGTGCGCGAGCAGACGGCACCACCGGTCCCGCCGTTCGGCCATTGCGCCCACGACTCACCCCAGCCTCCGCTGCCAACACCAGCCCAGTTGAGCACTGCAGGAGCTGCGGCAGCGCAGGTGCCAGATACTGGCTTCCCAAACTGCTGATGGATCGGCTGAGGGCCGGAGGACGGGGAATCAGAGGACGATCCACCACCACCACCAGAGGATGGCGAAGACGCTGTCAACGTCGTGAGTAAGGCTCCCCTGGAGACGCCGACGTATTCGTAGATTCGAATCGCCGTCACATCACTGCCCAGTGCGCTCGTGGTAGTGCCACTTCCAACCGCGGCGAATCCGACGTTGACTTCGACGGAGTTTCGCACGACGACAACCTGAATGCCCATGGGGGATGGGCAGCTATTGGTCACAGACAGGGTGTCGGACGACGAGGTCCACGTAACTGGTGAGGCAGAAGTCCACGAGCCACTGGTTGCGGTGACGCTTGCAGTTGGGGTTGAGGAATTGCAGGCGGAGACGTCGATGCCCGTGGGTGTGGTCGCCGCAACTACTGGACTCGCTCCGAGAACAGCCAACGATCCCAACGCTGCGCTCGCGCAAACGCCCACGACGATCCGTTGCACGTTCCTGCGAATCGCTGGCTGATGAGAAGTCGTAGCCTTGATCGTCCACAGTGCATTCATGCGGTTCACTCCCTCGTCATCTGCAACCCGTCACTGAAACCTAGGCACCTACCTCCTATTTGTCAACGACGATAACTATTTCGCTACTGGGCCGGGCTCCAGGCGCACCGGCGGATATCGTCAATCCATGCCCGCCGGTCGTCCGCCCGCCCATTCCCGTGCGGAATTCGTGCAGGCCGCAATCCGCATAGCCGATGAACAGGGCCTCGATGCTCTCTCGATGCGGAAGCTCGCTGACGATCGCGGGGTTACGAGCGCAGCGATCTACCGCTACTTCGAGAGCAAGGCCGATCTTGTCGCTGCTGTTCGAGAGTCCCTGATGATCGAGCTGCTCCAGAACCTTCCGGCCGACGGTCCGCGTGAGCGCCTGTTCGCGCTTGGCCAGGCCTTTCGGGCCCAGACACGAGCACACCCTTGCCTCGCCGAGTTCAGCACGCTTCCTGCGACAGAGGGAGAGATGAGTGGCGCGATTCCCGCGTTCATCCTGCAGCAGTTGCGTCTCATCGGACTCGAGGGTGCAACGCTGATCCGAGGCTTCCGCCAACTCGAGAGCTTTGTCGTGGGCTCGAGCATGTTCGACTTCGCTGATGCGCCTCGCCACCTCAGCGATCGACTCGCTCGCGTAAGACGGTCAGACGATCCCACTGTCAATGCCTTGCTGACGTCCGAGTCTGACATCGACGCCGACAACGAGGCCGCCTTCATCACATCCTTCAACTGGATCCTCGACCGCCTCATCGCGGAGGCATGAGAGCCGCCGAGTAGATCTGCGCCCAGCGGGAAGTGCGAGGCCGTGACGTTCAGCGGCCACGCGTCGTGGCACCCGAAAAGGCGATGAGGCCCCTGATCTGTCAGGGGCCTCATCGTGACGTCCACGCTAGTTGAACGTTCACATTGGTAGCGGGGGCAGGATTTGAACCTGCGACCTCTGGGTTATGAGCCCAGCGAGCTACCGAGCTGCTCCACCCCGCGCCGCTTCTTGCGAAGTTTGCCCAGGATACGCCACCGGGTCAGGTGACCTGTTCGTCGGGTACGGCTTCCTCGACGCCCTCGTCGACCGGTGGCGGCAGTCCACCGCCAACGAGCTGCGCCTCGGCCGCCGCTGCTCGTTGCAGCGCCTCCTCCAAACGGTCCTGGGCCTGGCCGTAGGCCCCGAAGTCGCCTTCAGCCAACGCTGCCTGACCATCGGCATAGGCCTGCTGTGCGTCCTGGATAGCGATCGTTAGGTCGGTGAGGGGGTCGCCCGTAGAGGGGATCGGTTCCGGCGGCACATCCTCGGGGATCGGTTGAGGCTCGAGGCCTCCCTCAGACTCGAATTCCGGGTCGACGGTCGGAGCTGGCGAAGAGCCGAACACCTGATCCAAGGCTCCGGCGAGGGTGTCGTCGAGCGCCACATTGGCGCCATAGCCCACCAGCACCTTTCGAAGCAGCGGATAGCCCTCGGACGCCGCGCGCAGATAGACAGGTTCCACATATAGCAAGCCGTCGTTGAATGGAAGCGACAAGAGGTTGCCGAACTCGATCTCCGAACCTCCTCGGCGCAGCAACGAGAGCTGAGAGGAGACGACCGGATCGGATTCGAAGTTGTTCTGCACCTGTTGCGGGCCGGGGGTGGTCGTGTTGGACGGCAGCTGCAGCACGCGGATCTTGCCGTAGTCCTCCCCTGGGGCCGAGTTCACCTGCATGAACGCGGCCAGAGTCTGCCGCCGCTGCGGGGCGAATGTGGTGGTGAGCGAGAAAGCCGGCTCGATCTCACCGGGCATCTGCAAGGTGAGGTAGTACGGCGGTTGGAATACCTGCGCGGGAGTGACGGTTGGATCGAAGGGAACGATCCACACAGCGGTGCCGTTATAGAAGGTGTCGGCGTCCGTCACGTGGTAGCGCGACATCATGAAGCGCTGGACCTTGAACAGATCCTGCGGGTAGCGCACGTGTTGTTCCACGGCTTCCGGCATAGCAGATCGCGGCTCGACCACATCGGGGAAGGCCTTCTGCCACGTCTGCAGGACCGGATCGGCTTCATCCCAGGCGTACAAAGTGACCGAACCTTCATAGGCGTCCACGACTGCCTTCACCGAATTGCGCGCGTAGTTGACCTGGTCGCGCGCGATCAAGCCTGCAGCGAAGTTCGCACCGCTGATGGAGTCGGCGGTAGCTTCGGAAAGGGACACCCGGCTGGAGTACGGGAAGTCGTTGCTCAACGTGTAGCCATCGACGATCCACTTGATCCGACCGTCGATAACTACGGGGTAGGGATCTTGATCCAACGTGAGCCAGGGAGCGACCTTGCCAACACGCGTGAGCGGATCGCGATCCCACATGATCTGAGAATCGGCGTTGACCAAATCCGACAGCAGGATGTTGGAGTCTTGGAACTTCGTGGCGAACAGTAGGCGACCGAAGAGCGATCCCATCGGTACGCCGCCGTCACCCTCGTAGGTGCTGTTGCGCTGCCCCGACGGACTTTGGTCGTCTGGATAGTCGAGTTCGATCGGCGGACTCCCCTCGGGTGCACCGACGATCGAGTAGGGCGGAGAGAACTCACCGAAGTAGATTCGTGGCTGCTCGAGATCCAATGCGCCCGTCGTAGGAATGTCGCTGACGAAGAAGTCGGGGGTGCCATTGGACAGGGCCGTGTTGTCGTACGCGGCAACCACGCCATAGCCGTGAGTGAAGACGGCCACCTCGTTGGTCCAATTGCGCTGACCGTCAGGTATACCCGCAAGGTTGATTTCGCGCGCTGCGATGACCGCACCCCGCTGTTGATCATCGAGTGTGTAGCGATCGATGTCCAACCGCGCATTGAAGGAGTAGTAACCACGGATCTGCTGCAACTGGTTGTAGGTGGGTGAGACGACCGCCGGATCCAGGAGACGAATGTTGTCCAGGGTTCCCGCGCTGGCTTGGAGAACCTCCTCCGACGGCGGAGAGACCGAACCGGCGTACTCCTCGACCTCGGCATCGGCGATGTTGTAGGCATCGCGTGTCGCTTCGATGTTGCGTTCGATGTACGGACGCTCGCGCACCAACTCGCTCGGTCGAACTTGGAACTGCTGGACGATCAAGGGGTACACGCCACCGACGATCACCGAGGTCAGGACCATCAGTCCCAGGCCGATCAGCGGAATGATCCATTGACGAATGAATATGTTGACTAGGAAAAGGAGACCGACCAACAAAGCCACGAACGTCAAGATGTTCAGGGCGGGGAGCACAGCGTTGGCGTCCGTGTACTGCAGGCCGGTGAAGCCGCCTGCCAGATCGCTGCTGCGCAAGACGAGGTCGTACCGATCCAGCCAGTAAGCCGCAGCCTTGAGGACAAGGAAAACCGCGAGCAGGGCGGACACCTGAACCTGAGCCGCCCTGGTGGCGCGATCCCCCTTGGGTTGCAGACGAAGGCCCCCGTAGAGGTATTGCACGACCACCACGAGGCCCAAGGCGATGAAGACGGTGACGAATGCGTAGCCGAGCAAGAATCGAAGGAATGGAAGTTCGAAGGTGTAGAAGGAGACGTCCAGCCCGAACTGCGGGTCGGTCATGCCGAAGGGCGTGGAGTTGCGCCACTGAAGGTAACGGCCCCACTCGCCAGCGGCGGCCAAGCCGCCGAACAGGCCGAAGATCGCCGTGAGCGCCAAGACGATGCGACCCCGGTAAGGCTCGACCGCCTCGCGATAGCGCTCGAGAGAGGCCTGCTCGGGGGTCGTGCCCGCGAATGCAGGTCGTGTCCGATACGAAATTAGGAGCGCTGCCAACACGACCAACGCGAGCGCAAGTCCGAACCCAGCGAACATCACGCCTCTGGTGACGATCGCAATTGTGTAGACCTGCGGCTTGTCGACGGAGGTGAACCACAGCCAGTCGGTGTAGAAGCCGGTGAACAGCACGAAGCTCACGACCAGTGCGGCTAGAACGCCGATGGTGGGGAGGAGGACTCCCCCGCGCCGACGATCAGCCGTTTCCGAACCAACACCCCCGCCGGGGAAATTAAACGTCACCTTGCCAACTTACGACACACCCCGCGATCAGGCCTGCGCAGGGCAACCCTCGAGCGAATCGCCCGCCGTCCAGGCGCGGATGGCGTCGATGGCCTGGGTCAAAGTCGAGACCGGAACCACCTGTAGCCCGTCGGGTACGTGCCCCTCCGCTTCGGCGCAGTGGCGCTCTGGCATCAAGAACAATTCGGCTCCGGCGTCGCGCGCGCCCGCCAACTTCTGCCGGATGCCGCCGACCGGGCCGACCTTCCCCTCGGGATCGATCGTCCCCGTTCCGGCCACGTAGCCACCCGCTGTCAGGTCTTCGGGGGTCAACTTGTCGACGATGCCCGTTGCGAACATCAGGCCAGCGCTGGGACCACCGACATCTTGCAGCGTGAAGTCGATCTCGAAGTCGGGAGTGAAGAACAGTCCGACCGTCACACCCAGATACGGAGTATCCGGATCAGCCGGATTCGGGGCAGACTCGATGGTGAAGGTGACGGGCTCACCGGAGCGTTCGATTTCGAAGTCGAATGAACTGCCGATGGGTTTCGCTCGCACCGTGTCCACCACTTGCCCTGTCTCGGTGATGGCGACCCCATCGATGGAGACGATCGCGTCTCGTGGTTCAAAGAACTCACCGGCTGGCGCATCCGCGAGAACGGCGGTGGCAACGACCTCGGTTGCCACCGGGATATTCAGGTAAGTCAGTGCGGCACCTACTGCATCCGACTCAGAGGTACTGAAGAGCGCCGCTTGGCGTTGCCGAACCTGCTCTCCGGTCACGTCGTCGGGGTAGATCAGTTCACGGGGGACGACCGCATCCGCCGTGCTGAACCATGCACCTATGGCCTCGACGAAGGTCAGACCCCCTCGGGGGCCACCGGACTCCCGAACGGTCGTCATGTCCAGGTTCCCGGTGACGGGATATGTGGTGGTCCCTTCGATCCGGAGGAAGGGTTCTCCGTCGTTTTCGCCGATCACGTTGAAGGTGGGACCCGGAGCCAACTTGACGTACGGAACCGGCAGAACGAGAGCGACAGTCACCAGGACCGCGAGGGCTATGCCACTCACCAACGCGGCCTTGGCCCGATCACCGAGGCCTCGGATTCGCCGCCGCAACGATCCCAGGGCCTGCTTCAGACGCGTCACCGAGCCGCTGGATCGCGAGGGGCTGGATCGCGAGGAGCATCATCACGAGGGGCTGGATCGCGAGGATTGCGGGGTATCGGCCGCTCCATCGCCTCGCGTAGCCGCGCACGATCGGCCATGGGATCTGTACGGGGATCGCTCAAGCGCGTGCGCAGACTCACGATCGCCACGGCCAGAGCGGTGATCGCGATCGGAATGGCCCACCAGACGAGTGCGGACATGGTGGACCTCCTTCATTTGAGTCACCGGCGGTCGAGCCTCGACCAGACTCACGAGGGTACGACAGCCCGATGAGGCCTGCCACGGCTGGGATAGGGACCCCCTTGGCGCTAGCCGAAACGTGAAGCCCCCGGGTCGCGTAGTGGATGCTCGCCTTCCCCTTGCGCACATCCACTCGTTATCCCGGGGGCTTCGACCCGCAGAAGGTAGGGAGGCCGAGTGCCCCCAGTCAAACCAAATGAACGAATTCACCGCGGAGCCTGTGGACGAGGATGAGGACAGGCTGGGTACAAGCCGGGGACGAGGTGTGGACGACCGGTGAATGGGACTGTGTACAACGTGAGGACGACGGGTAAAAAAGTCGGCTTGACCTGGGGTTTTTGAACCCCCAGGCTGTGGATGAATATTGGTGAACTCCCGGTGAAGAGTGTTTACCCGAAGGACACCCACGCTGCTGTCTCGCTGATCCCTGCATGGGTAGTCGCGGGGCCGTCCATCGCCCGTCGAGCATCGCGGATGAGTGCGCGCACCGAATCATCGATGTCCGGCAGATCACCGGGAGGGAACCAGCGGAGGTCATCGCTTTCGTCGCTGATCTGGGGTCGCGGAGTGCCCTCCACCTGCACCGCGTACTGAACGTCCCAATGCACGCTTCGGCGAACCGAGCCGTCATCTTCACGACCGCACGGCACCGGGTGTCTGTCCAACCGCACAGGGAGGCTGGATATCAGGCCCCGGACGACGCCGCTTTCCTCTGCCACCTCTCGGAGAGAACCGGAACGAAGATCGGCATCTTCGTTTTCAAGATGGCCGCCCAACTGCAACCACCGCCCGACCTTGGGGTGCAAGGTCAACAGCACGGATCCGGAAATGGCATCGATCACGATCGCGCTCGCGGTTATGTGACCGACCGCGCACGATCGCCACAGCGCATCGTCGTGTGCGGACAGGAAGGTCAGATACTCGGCGGCCAGATCCACCTGCTCACGGTCATGATGGTCGAATGCAGACAGGGAGGAATGGACGCTGCTGCGCGAGATCATGATGGGGAGACGTTCGATGTGTCACGCATCAGATTCGGGCGCATCAGATTCGGGCGCATCAGATTCGGGCGCATCAGGCTGATCGAAGCCGTCCCATGCGTCCGGCGAAACGCCACTGGCTTCGACGAAGCCGAGCGGATCATCGAGGTCCTCCGGACTGGGCAGCAGATCCGGGTGCGACCACAGCGCATCGCGTGCGTCGGACCCGCGTTGGGCGCGGATGGCAGCGAAGACGGTGTTCGCATCGCGAAGTCGACGGGGACGCAATTCCATACCTACCAGCGAGGCGAAGGTGCGCTCCGCGGGTCCGCCTGCAGCCCGACGGCGACGCATAGCCTCGACCAATCCCGGCAGCGACGGCAAGCGATCGGCCGCAGCGTTCTGGACGACGTCGTCGACCCATCCTTCGATGCAAGCAAGTAGCGTCTCGAGCCTCGCGACTGCAGCCTTCTGCTCGGGTGTGTCCTCTGGCGTTAGGACGCCGCCGGACAAAACCTGTTGGAGTGCCGCCGGATCGCTGAGGTCTACTCCGCCCATGGCTTCGTTCAGTTGGTCGACGTCGACCCGCATGTACCGCGCGTACTGCTCGACTGCCCCGATCACCCGCGCAGCCAGCCAGGGAACGTGAACGAAAAGGCGCTGATGTGCCGCTTCGCGAAGCGCGACGAACATCATCGCGTCGGAGACCGGGATCTGGAGTCCATTCGCGAATTCGGTGACGTTGGTTGGCAGCAAAGCGGTGCGCGGTGATTCGGTGAGCGGAATCCCGACGTCGGATGCGGATAGCACCTGACTTGCGAGTGCCGATAATGCCTGACCGACCTGCATGGAGAAAGCGGCCGCACCCAACTGTTGGACCATTCCCAGCATGGGTTGCAGCATCTGCATGAATTCCGGAGGAACACCTTCCGGAAGCATCGCCCGCAGCTGTTCGGGCAGGGCGTCAGTGGACAACTGCTCAACGTCCGTCGAAGCCATTCCCGCAACGGCACCGGTCACGTGCTCGGCTATCGGGGTGACGATGCGCTTCCATGCTGGGCCGGTGTGCACCAACCATTCCGACCGAGACCATGCCTCGATGGCACCGCCAGCGGCCGGGAATGTGGTGGCCACGTCGAGCCACAAGTTCGCGAGCTCGATGGCGGATTTGGTCGCCTCGCGCTGAGAGTCGGAGACCGAGGGGTCTCCTGCAGCAACGACGGCCTTGCGAGCGACGTCCTCGACGACAGCCCAGTTCACCGGCCCCGAATCGGCCCCACTGCCTCCCGACTGCATCATCGCGCCGAGTTGCTGGAGTGCTTGACCCAGTGCCTTCATGTCGAACGGACCCTCGGGGGGATCGCTCGGTGCACCGAAGCCGAATGGAAGGGACATGTGTCCACGGTAATGCCATATGAAAGACCCGGAAAGCCACGGCGCTCAGGCCGGACTTTCCGGGTCCTCGATCACGTTCTCAAGATTCGAACTCGACTCCCGAGGGGGTCACCCCACTGAAGTGTGTCGAATCTTCGGTGGAACTAAGTCGAACGTAGGCTCAGGCGTTCTATGCCTTGCCCAGGATGCGGGTGACCTTGGTGCCGCACACCGGGCAGATGCCCTTGGCGAAGCGACGACCGTTCTCACTGGTCTCGACGTGTCCGGTGAACTCCCGCTTCTCCTTGCACTTCACGCAGTACGCCTCACCGGTGTATTCCTCGGCCATGGGGCCCTCCTCTTGCCGTTCTACCGCGGTCGCGGTCGGTGGCAGGCACCACCTGATGCCCCGTGGGCACCGCCTCACCCTAGGGCAGGAGCGGTACCTCCCCGGTGTGCCGCAAGGTCGTGCCGCACGAAATAATTCGACATATAGTGCAAAACAGACACACTCGCCCCTGCTGTGGGCACCGACCGGTCCCTCCAGGCGCGGACCCGCCACAATCAGGCGGTGACGCAGCAGCCCCCGAAGCAGCAGCAGAACTCCTTCCGCGAGCGCGCCGATCGGGAACAGATCGCCACGGATCTCGAATCCCTCCTTTCGATTCCCTCCATGGGTGGGACTCCCGCCGAGGTCGATGCGCAGTCCTTCCTCGCCGAGCGGTGGAGACAGGACGGTTGGCAGGTGCAGGAATGGGAGATCGACCTGTCCTCCATCACCGCGCGGTCGGACTTCCCCGGCATGGAGGTCGAGCGCACCCGCGCGCTAGGAGTTCTGGCCCGCCGACCAGGAACCGGCGGCGGGCGCACCCTCATGCTCAACGGTCACACCGATGTTGTGCCGCCCGGCGATCTAGCTGCCTGGAGCACCGACCCTTTCGTTCCCCGCCGCGACTGGATCGATGGACGCGAGACCATCGTGGGCCGCGGTGCGTGTGACATGAAGGGTGGACTGGTCGCGGCGTGGGAAGCACTTCGGATGGTCGAGGCAAGTGGCGTGCAACTTCGGGGCGACGTGCTGCTGTGCCCGGTCAGCGGTGAGGAGGACGGGGGCCTTGGCACATTCGCGGCCCTCGAGCACCTTGCCACGCGCGGGGGACCGTCCAGCGGACCATCGATCGATGCCTGCATCGTTCCCGAGCCCACGGATCTGGATGTGGTTCCCGCCAATGGTGGTGCGTTGACGTTCCGGTTGAAGGTTTCCGGAGCAGCCATCCACGCATCGCGCCGAGCAGAGGGAGTGAGCGCGATCGAGAAGTTCGTTCCCGTCATGAACGCCCTGACCGAACTCGAAGCACGCCGCAACGCTCGGGTAGACCCGCTCATGCAGCGCTGGCCGATCGCCTATCCCCTGTCCATCGGAACGGTGCACGCCGGTGACTGGGCCTCGACGGTGCCGGACCTGCTGGTGGCCGAAGGTCGGTTGGGTGTCGCACTCGATGAAACGATCGACCAAGCCCGGTTTGCGTTCGAGCAGGCCGTTGCGGATGCATGCCAGGCCGATACGTGGTTGCGCGACCACCCCGTAGCCGTGGAGTGGTGGGGCGGTCAGTTCGCCTCGGGACGTACCGACCCGGATGCACACATCATTTCACTGGTGCGCAACGCACACGAGAGCGCAACGGGTGAAGCACCGCAGACGTATGGCGGCCCCTACGGCTCCGACCTTCGACTCCTCACCGGCATCGGAGGGATCCCCACGGTGCAGTACGGACCAGGAGACACGGTTGTGGCCCATGCGCCGAACGAGTACGTGGTGCTCGACGATGTAGTGACGTGCGCGGAGGTGCTGGCCGACGTGATCGTCGAGTTCTGCGGCTAGCGCCCTAGTCACGAAGCGCATACCGCTCTACCCGAAATCCTCATTACCCGATATCCCCTGTGGACCGCACCTGGCTATCCACAACTGGACACCCGCACGCTCGGGGCATGAGCGGCAAAACACATGAACCCGGGTTCACATGGAGACGTGGCATCCCGATCATCCGACGAGATGACTCCCTCGTTCACCTCGGCGGCAATCCCGCGACCATCACATTGACCGCCGGCGAGGCCACGTGGATCCAAGACATCGGAAGTCATGCTTCGTGGGACGAAGCGCAGGCACGGTGCCCAAGCGGGCCGGGCCGGGCCAACGCGATTCTCAACACCCTTCGAGGCCTGGGCGCAATAGCCGAATCCGACGAATGCTGGTGGCTCCCTCCCTCTACGCGCGTACGCCTGTCTCCTCAACTGCTGGCGCTGGCACAGTGGCACCGCGATCCGCAAAGCGCGATTGCCGCGCGAAGCACGTGGACCGTCGGCATTCACGGGCGGGGATTGGTCGCGGATACGTTGCGACGCGTTGCGCGAGAATGCGGTGTCGAGACATCCCTTGATCCCAGCGCCGGCGACATCGCCATCATCGAGGGACCGCAGGGGATCATCGCCCCCGAGGCCCTGGTGTCCTGGGATGACGATTCCGACGATCACTTACTGGACCGCCCACATTTGCCGGTGAGCGTTCATCAAGGACAGGTCAGTGTGGGCCCACTCGTTATTCCAGGAAGCACACCGTGCCTTCGCTGCCTGTATCTGCATAAGTGCGACGAAGATCAGGATTGGTCCACGGTGGTCGATCAATGGCGGGGCGCAACGCAGGCCGCGTCGATCGAAGCCGATCCGCTCCTGGCCTGGCAGGCGGCCGTCACGGCGACCGCCGTGCTGCGCGGGTGGATCGACAAGCCGGACCCCACCGGATTCCGGAGATTCAGATGGCGACTGCCCGATCCGGTGCCAACAGTCGAGCAGGCTTTCCACCACCCAGCATGCGGGTGCCGGTGGGCGAGACCGGAGTCCCGCGTCGAGACCGCAACAGGCGGGAGTGGAGCCCGTCGGTGACAATGGGGGCGTGCCCGATATTCCCAAGAACGCTCTGACCCGGGGCGTGCGCATCGCTGCGCTACCTGCCTCATACGCGGGTCGAGCGGCGCTGGGATTCGGTAAGCGGGTCGGAGGGCGGCCGGCTGAGCTCGTCACGGCAGAGATCCAGCAGCGAACTGCCGAGCAGATCTTCTCCGTGCTGGGGGAACTCAAGGGCGGAGCAATGAAACTCGGCCAGGCGATGAGCATCTTCGAGGCGGCCCTGCCCGAGGAGGTTGCGGCTCCCTACCGAGCCACGCTGACGAAACTGCAGGACGCCGCTCCTGCCATGCCCGCAGCAACCATTCACGCGATCCTCGCCGACTCGCTGGGAGCCGATTGGCGTGATCGCTTCTTGGAGTTCGACGACTCTCCCGCCGCAGCGGCGTCCATCGGGCAGGTCCATAAGGCCATCTGGCACGACGGACGCACCGTTGCCGTGAAGGTGCAGTACCCGGGCGCGGACAAGGCGCTGATCGCCGACCTCAACCAAATGGCACGCATGGGACGACTCTTCGCATCGTGGGTTCCAGGGTTGGACATCAAGTCCCTCGTCGCCGAACTCAAGGCACGCGTAATCGAGGAACTGGACTACCTCGGTGAATCCAAGTATCAGCGGCAGTTCGCAGTCGCTTTCGAAGGCGACGCAGACTTCCACATTCCGCACGTGCTCGCGGCAGCTCCGCATGTGCTGGTGAGCGAGTGGGTGGACGGTCGCCCGATGTCGGACATCATCGCGAACGGGACTCAAGCAGAGCGCGATCACATCGGGTTGCTCTACGAGCGATTCCTACTTTCCGGTCCGGCGCGGGCTGGACTGTTGCATGCAGACCCACATCCGGGGAACTTTCGACTCACCGACGATGGGCGCCTGTGCGTCTTCGACTTCGGAGCCGTGGCAGTCCTACCGGACGGTCTGCCGACGGCCATGGGGTCCTTGCTGCGCATCGCGCAAAGCGGCGACGCCGAGACGGTGATGATGGGCCTTCGAGAAGAAGGATTCCTTTTGCCGCACGTGGAGGTGGATCCGGAGCAACTGCTGGACTACCTGCGACCCTTCGTGGAACCGACCATGTACGAGTACTTCCACTTCAGTCGCGAGTGGCTCCGCGGTCAGTTCACACGCATCAATGACATCCGAAATCCCGATTTCACGATCGGACTGAAGATCAACCTTCCGCCGTCGTACGCACTCATTCACCGAGTGTGGCTAGGAAGCATCGGCGTGCTGTGCCAGCTCGAGGCAACCGTCCCCGTACGCGGAGAACTCGACAAATGGGTGCCGGCCTTCACCGAGCCTGCAGCGTAGGTAGATCAGTTCTCGGCCGACGCGGCTGGCGTCGCCGCCACCACCAAATCGAGAACGTCTTGCGCGTAGGCCTCGAGTTTGGCCGGACCGATGCCCGGTATCGAACTCAGCGACTCAAGGTCACTTGGTAGTTGCTCGGCAATTGCGATCAAGGTCGCATCAGTGAAGACTACGTATGCGGGAACGCCCTTGGACGTAGCTTGTTCCCTTCGCCAATCGCGCAGCTGCTCGAAGAAGGCCTCGTCGAATGTGGCGGGGCAACTGCGACACCGTCCGATCGTCCTCTCACCAGCGGTCACCAGGGCCTTGCCGCAAGCCCGACACGAAGCCGGGCCACGCCTGCGCCGACGTCGATCGTCGGTCCGCTTGCCAGTTCGCACGGTGGCCTGATCGGCAGGAGCTTGCGCAAGATCGGTCAGGAATCGGCTCACCTGGCGACTGTTGCGACCGCCAGGTTGCCGGGCCCTCGCCCACGACAACGTCAGATTCCGCTCTGCACGCGTGACGGCAACGTAAAGCAGCCGCCTCTCCTCCTCGACGCTCTCGGGGCTGTCGGCGTGTTGCAAGGGAATGAGTCCGTCGCTGCAGCCGATCACGTAGACCGACTGCCACTCCAACCCCTTCGCGGCGTGAATTGAAGCCAACGTGACACCATCGGCGACGGGTGCGAAGGACGACGCGGCGCGTTCGTCGAGTTGCTCGACGAATTCCGAAAGCGATGCAGCAGTCGATTCCCGGGACAGTTCGACCAAGGCTGCAAGGGACTCCCAGCGCTCACGCACCGCACCGGTTGTGCTCGGTTGTTGCGCAGACCAACCCATCGAGCTGAAAACGTCGATCACCAAATCCGACACCGAGCGGGCCGCATCCGCCGAACGCGATGCGCCACGGAGCCTGGTGAGTGCCTCGCGAACCTCGGGCCGCTCGAAGAATCTCTCCGATCCGCGCACGGTCACCGCCACGCCAGCCTGCGCAAGAGCCGCCTCGATCTCCACCTGCTGAGCGTTGATCCGATACAGCACGGCGATGTCGCGTGGCCTGACACCCGACTCGATCTGCTGACGAATACGTTGCGCAACCGCAGTTGCCTCTGTTGGGTCGTCGTCGAAGGCTTCCACACTGGGAACGGGACCGGAGTCGCGCTCAGATCGCAAGGTCACCGCATCGCGCGCAGACGAACCAGCGTGGATCACACCGTTGGCGAGCGACACGATCTGGGGTGAACATCGATAGCACCGGACCAGGCGAATCGTGGTGGCCGATGGAAATTCGCGCGGAAAGTCGATTAGGAAATCTGACCGCGCACCCGTGAAGGAGTAGATGGTCTGGCTGGGATCTCCTACTACACATAGGTCGTCACGATCCCCCAGCCAGAGTTTCAGCAGCGAATGCTGAACCGGATTGACGTCCTGGAATTCATCCACGGTCAGCCATCGATAGGCCCCCCGCACCTCCCTCGCAATCGCTTCGTCTGTGGACAGCATGCCGACGAGCAGGATGAGAACGTCCTCGAAGTCAATGACCCCCCGGTCCGTTTTCGCTTGCTCGTAGTCAGCCAGCACTCGTGCGAGAACCGGTTGCTCGACACTCAGTTGGCGACTGACGGGTTTGGCGGCGACGGTGTGCTCGTCCATGAAATTGACCCGCGCCCATTCGATGTCCCCACTGACGTCGCGCACCATCGAGGTGTCCGGCGAGACGTCGTTGGCAGCCAAGACTCCGGCCACCAAGGAGGCCTTGCTCGAGATGAGTGTGGGGAACGCCCGGTCGGAAACACGGGGCCAGAAATAGCGGAGTTGGCGCAAGGCGGCTGCGTGGAATGTTCGAGCCTGGACGCCGTCCACTCCCAGTTCTCGTAAGCGGGTACGCAATTCACCCGCCGCTCGATTCGTGAAAGTGACCGCCAATGTCCGGCGCGGATCATGAGCACCCGACAGCACGCCGTGGGCGATGCGGTGCGTTATAGCCCTCGTCTTGCCGGTACCGGCGCCGGCGAGCACCATGACCGGGCCTTCGAGCGTCTCGGCAACAGCTCGCTGCTCGGCATCCAGTCCGGCCAAGACCTCGTCGACGCTCACAGGCAGATGCTCGCATGCAGGACCGACGTTCGCGCCAGCCCGTCCACAGGCGTCGGCGCTGAGCAACGACCGGCATTCGAATAATGATCAGTGCGTCAAGGCGAACTCGACCACGACGATCATCGCTCCGATGAAGCCGTAGACCAGGGCGTAGCGAACTTGCGCCCAGGTCCCCAAGCCGGCACGCCTCGCGGCATATCCGCCCCACAGCAGCAGACTCACGACTCCGAGCAGTTGACCCATGTCGGACGCGAGTTGAACGTCCATGCCCAGCGATCCGAAAATCACCGCCATCGCCAACACCGGAATACCCACGATCAGGTATTGGACGGAAGTCGCTAGGAGGTGTCGTCTGTCGGTCGCCGTCAATCGCCTACGCGAACGGATCTGGATATCCAGGGCATCGGAAAAGCCGTGGGCAAGGCTCAATGCCAGTAGAGGGAGAAGCACGACGACGAAGATGTCCACGACGCTGCTGCCGGTGAAGGGATCAATCGATTCGTCGAAGATGGCCAGTGCGACCAACATGATGATGGTGGCGTAGATGAGCCGGTGCGGATCCAGTCGCAACCTGAGGAAGTGAATGTGGGAGTGCCTATCATCTTCGGAAGCCGAGGTCACGGTTTGCAGCGTAGTTAGCCCGGTGATTCACATCCACTAACCTGGCCTCGTGGCTGACTACGTTCCTGAGTCCGGATCGGTTGTCATGTTCAGCACGGTGTGGTGCGGCTACTGTCAACGCCTGAAGGCGCAGATGATGCGCGGGGAGATCCCCTTCACCGAGGTGGATATCGAGGTCGATCCGCAGGCAGCGGAATTCGTCGAGACTCACAATGGCGGCAATCAGACCGTGCCGACCGTCGTCTTCTCCGACGGAACCACCATGACCAATCCCCCGTACAAGGAACTCGTCGCGAAGATCGAATCCCTAGCGGGTTGATCGCGGGCGGGTGAAGGGACGACTCCAGTCACCCGGCAGTGCACTGCCGAACCACCGCTCGATGAGCTTGCGGGCGATGCTGACAGCCGGGGGCAGGGAGACCTCTCCCCCATCGCACGCATCCGCAAGTTCCTTGCGGGTGAACCATCGGGCTTCGGCTATCTCCTCGCCATCCACGTCGACGCTCGTGTCCGCTGCCCACGCGTGGTAACCCAGCATCAACGACGCGGGGAACGGCCACGGCTGGCTGCCGAGGTACACAAGATCCTTGGCTGCATCCCCGATCCGGACACCCGATTCCTCGAGGACTTCCCGGCGCACCGCAGCTTCGGCTGACTCACCGGCCTCGACGAAGCCCGCCAAGGTCGAGAACCACGTCGGTTCCCAACGGACCTGGCGACCCAGCAGCGCTCGATCCTGATCGTCGCGCACGAGCACGATCACCGCCGGATCCGTGCGTGGGAAATGTGACGATCCATCGCTCGGGCATCGCCGTGACCACCCGGACTCATGCCACTGCAGTTCGCCCCCGCAACGAGGGCAGTGTCGATGCGCGCGTGACCAGTTGTCCAACGCCACGGCCGCGACCATCAGGCCGGCGTCGGTGGCATCGAGAGCCGAGCCGCTCATCCGCAGGTCCGACCAGTGCTCGCCATTGATTGTGGCTATGGACTCCCGATCGTCGTGATGGGCGCAGAAGTAGGCGTTGTCAGCCTTGTCGATTCCCAGCAGGGAGACCGGCACCTCGCTGCTGGGAGGACGGGTCAGTTCCAGGCCGTGGTCGGACATCAATGCGGCACCGTCGTGCACATGGACGAACCTGGTGCTCGCGGACTCCTGAGCGCGCCGAACCCATTCCTCATCGGATCGACGCGCGGCGGCGCGGTCGATGGTGGCGCGGGCTAGGACGAGGTCGTCTAGCAACCACCACTGGGGGTCCGACATTCGCACGCTATCTCCCGATCAATCGACGACGCGAGCCTAAGGTGTTGGCGTGAGCGTGTTCATCCGGCAGTTGACCGGCATCCGCTTCGTAGCCGCCTTCTGGGTCCTCGCCTATCACCTACAAGGACCCTTCAATGTGCTGGGATTGCTGTCGATCCCGGTATTGGCGGACGTCATGCGGGTCGGTCGCCTGGGGGTCGACCTATTCTTCGCGCTGTCGGGCTTCATCCTCACGCACACGTATCTCACCCGCATGGGCGGTGCCCTGCACATCAAGCAGACGCTGAAGTTCTGGTGGCTGCGCTTGGCGCGCATCTATCCAGTTCACCTGGTGATGCTGATCATCGCCGGTGTGGCCATCTTCGCTCAGGCACAGGTGCGCGGCGAACAGGTGGATCGAGACTGGTGGAATCCTGCCGACTTCATCAAGAACCTTCTGCTGATCCAAGAATGGGGCCCCGATCCCCAACGAGGCTGGAACTTCGTCGCCTGGTCGTTGTCGATGGAATGGCTCGCCTACCTGGTCTTCCCCGTCCTCGTGCTGATCCTGTGGCGGCTCCACAAGCACGTACCCACATTCGTACTCGCCATCGCTTGGATCGCGGTGCTGGCACCGCTGATCGGGTACGGCCTCGGCACCAGTGATCCGTACTACACGGACAACTGGGGCTCCACCTACCGCATCGCCAGCGAGTTCACCGCTGGCGCCATCACGTACCTGATCGTCATGCGCCT
>CAZQRR010000002.1:0-74127 GCA_964595675.1 uncultured Rubrivirga sp.
GATCCCCTGCTCTACCTGGCTCGATCCTCGTCCTGACGGATCCGCACCGGGTCTTTGCGTAGATAGTCAGTGCGTGGATAGATCGTTACCGCAAACCGCAGAAAGGTCAAGTGGGACAAGCATTCAGCCGGATTTCGTGTCCATAGCGTGACGTCTGCTCCAGGGGCTACGGGGGGCGCGACTAGGGTTCAGGGATCCGTAAACCTTTGCCGAAGGACTTACATGTCACACGTCGTTGAATTCACGCTGAACGTCAAGCCCGGGCACTATCAGGAGGTCGTGGACCTCTACTCGGATTTCGCCCACGACTTCATGACCGTCGATCCCCACCTGAAGAGCGTCCACATCGTGGGAGATCCGGGGGCAGGGCTGGTTCGAGGAATCGGTGTGTTCGATTCCGAGGAAGCTGCTGCTGCGGTGAACAGCGACACCATCTTCGCCGCCTTCAATGACGCAATTGAACCACTCATCAGCGCTCCCCCGCAGCGGGTGATCTTGGATCTCGTGCACGCCTGGCACCGCTGACCTCAGCGGTCCCGACACTCAGTCATGCGGGCTGTCGAATTCTCAACACGTCGCACCGGGCCTGGGTGCCGTGGGTTCGACCTCCGCTAAACCAGCGAAATCGCGAGCAGACGCTAAGGGAGCTTCAGGCCACTTGGTTGGCGAGGACTTGACCGGCCGCTAGGCGCGCGAGTTGCTCGGCGACAAGTTTGCGGGCACGTGGCAAGAACGCCGACGAGTTACCGCCTACATGGGGGCTGATCAGCACCCCGGGTGCGGTCCATAGCGGATGATCGTGTGGCAATGGTTCCGGGTCGGTCACGTCCAAAGCCGCGCGCAACCGACCGATCGCAAGTTCAGCCAGTAGGTCGTCGGTCCGCACGACTTTGCCCCGCGCGACGTTGACGAGCATTGCTCCATCCCGCATTCGGGCTAGGAACCGTGCATCGGCCAAGCCGGTAGTGGCGTCGTCCAACGGCACCGCGAGGACCACAATGTCGGCGCTCGGGAGGATGGCCTCGAGATCCGCCGCGCCTCGGATGCCTTCGCGCGCAGTGCGGCCCACCATGATCACCTCGACTTCGAAGGGTTCGAGGCGTTGACGGATGGCCTGCCCGACTCCCCCGGCGCCGATGATCAGGACCACCTTGTCGGCCAATGCAGGAAGCCGCCTGTGCCGCCAGACTCCGTTCGGCATGTCGCGGGCCGCATCGTCTAGACCTCGCAAATTAGCGATGATCAGGCCAACCGCTAGTTCCGCGGTGCTCGCGTCATGCACCCCGGACGCATTGCACAAGGTGACTCCGTCGGGCAAGTAAACGAGCGCATTGTCGAAGCCGGCGGTGAGCAACTGACAGGCGCGTAGTCGCGGCATCTGGGACATCAAGGCAAGGTTGGCTCCCGTTCCCATGTATACGGGCACGAAGAAGGTTGTCTCCTCAAGCACGGAAGCATCGATCTCTCCGTCTTCGGGATACACGACGGTTCGCACCGGTGAACTGACCTCACCAAGGCCGGCCGGCAGCAGTGCGAGGTGGCTCATCCCACTGGTTCCCAGTGCCCCGACGCCACCGAGGCGAGGACGGCCTCATTCGCCAGCGCGGCCTTCAAGGCATCCTCGATGGTCGCCCCGACCGGGTGACCCGCATCGATGGACTCGAGGAGGCGGGCGAGCTCGACCACTTTCGAGTCGTCGTACCCGATGGCAACACCGGCACCGGGTTGGAAGCGCTGATACTCACCGATCCCCGGTTCACCCAACGCGACCTGGGTAGGGCGCCCCTGATACGGACCATCGACGCTGAGCAGTAGTTCATCCGAGCGACGGAAGTCCCAGCTCAAGGCACCCTTCGTGCCGTGGATGTGGAAGCCGTAGTTGCACTGATCGCCGATGGAGCTGCGTCCGGCCTCGTACGTGACGTGGGCGCCGCTGGCCATACGCAGAAGCGCGCAGATGTAGTCCTCGTTCTCCACCGGACCGTATTCCACGTCCGGGTCGGTGAGGTCTGCCGTGGCGAAGTGGCTGGCCCCGGGCTTGGCGATGGGCCGCTTGTCGATGAAGGTGGCGGTGTCCGCGACCAACTCGTCGATCTCACCGAGCAACATGCGGATGAGGTCGAAGCCGTGCGAACCAAGGTCGGCAAGGATGCCGTGGCCACCCTCGGCGATCGTGTACCGCCAGGAGAGGGTGCCGCCGGGATCCGCGGCGTAATCCGCGAGCGTGCGCACCGTGGCATGCGTCGGAGTTCCGATGGCCCCGGATCTGATCAGGTGCTGTGCATGTTCGACGGGCGGGAAGTTGCGATAGTTGAACCCGACAGCAGCCTGGACACCCTCCTCACGGACCGCCGTGGCCACTCGCGCGCAGTCGGCGACATTCAGGCCTACCGGTTTCTCGATCCACAGGTGCTTACCAGCGCGCGCCACCGCTTCACCGATCTCACCGTGCACGGCGTTCGGCGCCGTCACGCTTACGACATCGACGCAGGGATTCGCGATGACCGCGCGCCAATCGTCAGTCGTCTCCACAGATCCGTGCTGGTCGATGAAGGCCTCACGATGGCTCGGCAAGGTGTCCGCGACGGCCACGAGAGTCGTGCGCACCGGAAGGTCCGGATAGTGATGGGTCAATCGCCCCGTCGCTCGTGCGTGCACATGCCCCATCCACCCGGCGCCGATGATCCCATGCCCCAAGGTGCGCTTCTCGGTCATGAACCAGTCCCCACTCTCACTTCGCTCCCCGTCCGCATCGATTCATACAACCCGGCGATGACCTCGGCGTTGATCCTGCTCTCGGCCAGCGGATAGGGCGACGGCGCACCCGTAAGCACCATGTCCTCGAATCCGCGGACCTCGTCGAAGTAGACGTCGCTCGGGCCGTAGTTCCACTCGGTGAGCTCGAGTTGGCCGGGGTCGTCACCGAACGTTCCCACACCCGACGATTCCCGCATGGACCATTGCCGCACCGACGTTACGCCCCCGATGTTCGTCAACCACGGCTGGTCGAGTTCCAGGGATCCGCGCTCGCCGACGATTCGTGCGCTGCGCGCCATCGGCGTGGTCATGCTCGCAGTGAACTGGACGGATGTTCCCGAGGCGTAACCCAGGGTTCCGGCGAAAGCAAGGTCGACACCCGTGGGGCCCACGAATGCCTGGCCGTAGACCACGGTCGGGTTCTCTCTCAGGACAGCCTGGAAGAACGTCACCGGGTAGCAACCCACATCCCACATCGCCCCGCCACCGATTTCGGGGTCAAGTCGGATGTCCTGCGTCGTGGGAAGGGTGAATTCGAATGTCCCTTGGCAGAGCAGGATGCGGCCAAGTCGACCCGACGCGACGATAGAAGCGATGTCCGCGGTCTGCGGATGGAAGCGCGTGGCGGAGGCCTCCTGAATGACCGAGCCCGTTCGGTCGACCGCATCCATCATTCGATCGATGTCGGCGACGGTCAGCGCCAACGGCTTCTCGCACAGCACGTGCTTGCCCGCCTCTACTGCGGCGATCGACCACTCAGCATGGAGGTGGTTGGGCAGTGACACATATACGGCGTCAACTTCATCCGAGGCGATGAGGCTTTGGTAGTCACCGAACGACAGGGGGATGGAGTGTCGATTCGCGTACTCGCGAGCACGTGATGTGTGGCGCGATCCAACAGCCATCAGGGTTGATCGGTCCGAGCGGTTTACTGCGTCGATGATCCGGTCGTTGATTCGAGCGGTGCTCACCAGCCCCCAACGCAGCATGACACCTCTCTCCCGCGGTTGCGATGTAAGGAACAGTATGCGAGGCCAACTACTCGTGGACCTCTTCGAGTTCGACGTAGTTTCCATCGGGGTCGTGCATGAAGCACACGGTGACCGAGCCCTCAGTGAGGTGGAAGGTAACCGGGTCGGAAATGAACGAGACACCCTTGGCCTTGAGTTCGGCCACGACTTCATCGAGATTGTCGACGGTGAATGCCATATGGGTCGACCCGATGGAGCCCAACGGCTGCACGGAGGTGCCCTCCTTGGCTCCCGCGAGTTCCATGATGTCGATGAGGATGTCGGGTTGGCCCGGCACCTGGAGGCGCGTCGAGGTACCCGATGCCCCAGCGAGACCGAACACGGTGTCGATCGAGGACATCGGTAGGTGGTGCTGCTCCACCTGCACCAGTCCAAGCTTCCCGACGTAGAAGTCGAGGGATCGCTGGGTGTTACTGACAGTGACGGCGATGTGATTGAGGGCGCGAACCTGCATGAATCGGCTCCTTTTGGCTAGGCGTGCTTCTAGGCTAGTCCGGAGATTGTTGACGATCAACAATTTTCAGAAATAGGAACTCGCGCGCTGCGAACCGTGAGGGGCACTGTGGCACTTGATGCGCACGTCGTAAAGCGCCCTCTCGCAAACTCATGAACTCTGGACACGCCCCTGATCGCTCGGACGCCACTCGCGAATCGCATCCACGAGCGAGCGACCCATGAACTCAAGGCAACGGCCACCTTCTTCCGAGTGAGCCCCGGTGGGGTCACCCAACACCCCGGAAGGCGACACGGCGCGGACCCCTTCCGCGATGAGCCGCGGCATCAAGTCAGCGATGGGCGTCGTGACGCCGACAACTCCCGTATCCATCAGAACCCGATTGGGGGCAATCGCGTGCATCAGCGAGGTCTCGGCCCGACCTGCGTGCGCATCCGCACCCCCGGACGAACACGCGAACCACGCAACATCGCGGCCTTCGCCGCGCTGGAGCCGAACCGCAGCAATCAGGGAGGGCACGTTGCCACCGTGCCCATTGACAAACAAAATTCGCGAACACCACCAGGCGGATCTCGCGAGTTCGCATAGGAGCAGCGTTAGGGCTTCGATTCCCACGGAAAGCGTGCCGGGAAAGTCCGCGTGCTCCCCGCTCGCTCCGAACGACACCGCCGGAGCGACGTACACACCACGATCTTGGTCCGACAAAATTCGCGCAGCGCGATGGGCCACAGCTTCCGCGATGCAGGTGTCGGAGTCGAGTGGAAGGTGCGGACCATGCTGTTCGCAGGAGCCGACGGGGACGAGGATGAGGGCGTCCTCCCGGACATTGGGCCAGGATTGGTCCACCAACCTCACGGGTGACGCACCACGTTAACCGACGCTGGGCAGCGCAGGAACCCTTCGGGTACGAGGACATCGCTGGGCGCGACTGACTCCACGCAGTTCCGCTTAATTCCGGCGAGTGTTGCCCCCATCCCGTCGCGAAGCACGTCCAGGACATTCTCGACGCCCGCCTGACCGTCGGCGGCGAGCCCCCACAGGTACGGCCTTCCGATCATCACGGCACGCGCACCGAGCGCGAGGGCCTTGACGACATCGCTGCCTCGACGAACGCCACCATCCATGACGATCTCGATGTCGCCACCACATTCCTTGGCGATCGTGGGGAGAACGCGCAGCGGGGACGGGATTCCGTCGAGGTTGTTGCCCCCGTGATTGGACACCGAGATCGCGCTCGCACCCACCTCAACTGCGCGCCGGGCATCGGAGGGATTCCATACGCCCTTCAACATGAACGGGCCATCCCAGCGGCCCCGCAACCATTCGATGTCGGCCCAGCTGGGTGGTGGGGTCTGCATCCAACTCCCGTAGGCGCCAAAGAACGTCGGAGCCGGTTCCCCGCCGATGGCGAGGTTGGGAACGGTCAGATCAGGAATGGTCCGGCGGGACGCGAAGGTCCACGCCCACCGTGGCCTTCGGATGATCTCGGGGGTGAAGCGAGCGACCGCCCGGGCGTTCACGCGTTCGGGTATCCGTGGACTACCCCAATCGCGCCCATGGGAGAAAGACCAGTCCAAGGTAAGGATGATTCCTGCCATATCGGCCGCGCAGGCTCGGTCCAGGAGCCGGAGCATGTCATCGCGTGATCCAAGCCAGTACATCTGGAACAGCGTTGCCGGCAAGATGCCCCGAACATCCTCCATCGGCATACTTGCGAAGGAACTCAGGCCCATCGCCACACCGTGTACCCCTGCCGCCCGAGCAACGGCGAGCTCGCCATCCGGATGTACCGCTTGCACCCCGGTTGGGGACAGGAGGACCGGCATCGACAGATCGAGGCCCATGACGCGGGTGCCCAGTTCGGGTTCGTGCGCGGGTGGAGCCTCCCAGGCGAGGTTTGGAACGAACTCCACCTCGTCAAACGCCTGCAGATTGTCGCGGTACGAGTGGCCCGCCTCCGCTCCGGCTAGGAGTGCCGAGTACACCGAAGGGGGTAGACGTGACTGTGCCCGACGCTGCGCCTCCGCGACCGTCTCGAACCAGGTCATGCCACCGGACTCTCGTGGCAGGGTCGTAGTGGGATTTCCGGTAGGGGTACGAAGACCGGCCGTTGGCGCGAGTGATCGACGGACGCCGCAGGTCTCGGGCCCGCGGTTCCCAATCCGTGGCCACGCACGCACTCGGGGTCGGGACCGTCCATCGGCAGGCCAGTGAAGAACTTCGCGGCCATGCATCCCCCGCGACAGACATCGAACGCGCTGCACGAACCACATGCCCCCGCGGGCGAGGGCTTCCGAAGATGCGCGAACGTGGGCGACTCCCGCCACACCGTGGCGAAGTCCGCGTCCCGAAGATTGCCCGCACGGAACTGCTCATGGATCGCGAAAGGACAGGCGTACACATCTCCAACGGGGTCCACCAGACACACGACGCGTCCGGCCCCGCACATGTTGAGTCCATCCAAAGTGGTGCCCAGGGCGGATAGGTGGAAGAACGAGTCACCGGTCATCACCGACGAACCCGCTGCGACGAGCCATGCATGGAGTTCGCGTTGCTGCTCCTGTGTGGGGTGCAACGTGTCCCACACATCGACGCCGCGTCCCGAGGGCCGCAGCCGAGTCAGGCGGAGAGTGGCTCCGTAGTGATCTGCAAGCCTCTTAAAGTCATCAAGCTGGTGGATATTCTCCCGGGTCATGACAACGGATAGCTTCGGATTCCGGAACCCGGAATGCGCCAAGTTCTCCAAGGCCGTGATGGCCGTCCGGTAAGAACCCTCGCCACGCACACGGTCGTTGATGTCCGCCGACGCCCCGTCGAGCGAAATCTGAACGTCGATGTACGCCGAAGCGGCCAACCAGGATGCTTGCTCCGCTGTCAAACGCGAACCGTTCGTGGAGAACTTGACCCCCACGCCGTTGCCGACCGCATAGGACACGAGTTCCCAGAAATCCGCACGAAGAGTGGGCTCCCCTCCCCCGATATTCACGTAGAAGACTTGCATCGTACGAAGATCGTCGATGAACGAGATCCACTCCTGTGTCGACAATTCTCGAGGATCACGCCTGCCCGATGAAGAGAGACAGTGGACACACTGCAGGTTGCAGGCATAGGTGAGTTCCCACGTCAGGCAGATCGGTGCTGACAAGCCCGTTTCGAAGTCGTCAATCAGGAGCGAGGTGGCAGCCACTAGGCATCCTGAACGTGGCGAACGAGTGTGCCGCGTGCTTCGAGACTCGCCAGGGCCTGCAGCAACTCCGAGGCACGATGCTCTGGGACACCTGATCGGGCGCGCGCGGATTCGAGAGTTGTATGCCCGTCGAGACAGCCGACCAGTGAGGCGAGGTCCGAGTCCTTGATGAAGCTGAGTCGGCGAGAGCCGTAGTCGTAGAGGAGCGCGCCGAATACCTCAGGCCGCATGGCGACGGATGGGGCAAGCATCAGGTGCCCGGATGCTTCGCTCTCAGTAGACACCACACATCCCATCAATCGAGATGTCCTCGATGAGCGTAGTTTCCTCGGTGCTCTCACTGCCGTCGTCGGCGGTGCGTGCGGGTTCGGTCATATCGGATCCTCTCGTCGTGCCGCGGACATTAGTGGCACTGTGCGCCATAATCAAGGGGTGGAAGCGGCAGTTTTAGAGAAAGTCCCTGCGCCGGGCCGTCCCCCGGCCACCAGTCATGAAGCCATTGAGCGGGCGGCGTTCCGACTCTTTACGGAACAGGGCTTTCTCGAGACCACCACGGACCAGATCGCCGCCGAAGCCGGGATCGGCCGACGCACTCTCTTCCGCTACTTCGCATCGAAGAACGACATCCCCTGGGGCCGGTTCGACGAGAGCCTCGGGACTTTCCGCGCCCACCTCGCCTCAATGCCGCGAGACCTGCCCCTAGCCGAGGCGATCGTCCAGGCTGTGGTCGCCTTCAACACCTTTCCGGACGCGGCGCTCGCACAACACCGAATCCGCATGGGGCTGATCCTGAACACTCCGGATCTACAAGCGCATGCGACCTTGAAGCACGCGCAGTGGCGGTCCGCGGTGGCCGAGTTCGTCGCAGAACGCACCGGTGAGCCGCTCACCGGCCTCGGACCCGTGTCCGCAGGACACGCGGCACTCGGAATAGCCATGACCGCGTACGAAACCTGGCTGCGAGAGCCGTCACGTTCCCTCCCGAGGCTCATGCGCGAGTCGGGAGACAACCTCCGCCGGAATTGGTCCCTCGCGTGACGAGTCGTATAACCCTGGCTGCGAGCACGAAGGTCTGGGACAACGGTCGCCTCGTTGCGGGCGGCAGCCCCTGGCGCCTTAGTTCATTACACGGTGGACTCGCCGACCTCGTGCGACGTCTCAACGAAGGATCCCGAGTCCTCGAACTCGAAGGCCACGACGAGAAGTTCGGTCGGGTACTCATCCAGCGTGGACTGGCGAACCCGGACCCGCATCCTGCGCGAACCTTCACCCTGTCCGATGTGTGTCTGGTCATTCCCGTGCACGATGATCCCGATGGGGTGCGTGCCTGCCTCGGGTCACTGCCTCACGTCGATGCCATCGTGGTGGACGACGCCTCGACCGACCCCAACTCGCTGATGGACGCCGTATCGCAATGCCGTGAGCACTCGCGAGCGAACATCACCGTGATCCGCCTCGATGTGAACGTAGGACCCGGTGAGGCACGCAATCGCGGGATCGCCGCTTGTCAACACCCGCTGGTATTGCTCATGGACGCGGATTGCGCCGCCGAACCAGGCTGGCCTGCCCAAGTACTCCACCATTTCGATGATCCTGCGGTGGACGCAGTCGCACCCCGCATAGTGCCAGGCCAAGTGGGCGCGCACACGAAAGAATTCATCGCTGCCCCACTCGATTTGGGCACGCAGGAGGCGTGGGTCAGACCCGGTTCGCGGATATCGTTCGTGCCGACAGCTGCGCTCCTTGCGCGTAGGGAGTGCCTTATCACCCATGAATTCGACCCCGAACTCCGCCTTGGTGAGGATGTCGACGTCATCTGGCGCATCCATGACGCAGGGGGCGGAGTGCGCTTCGATCCTCGGTGCTCGGTCGTTCACCGGACCCGCGGTTCCACGTGGTTGTGGCTTCGGCGCATGCACCAATACGGCACATCCGCTGCTGCTCTGTCCGCACGTCACCCTGAGCGCCTGGTCGCTGCCGACGTGTCGTTGTGGAACCTTCTCACTATCGCCGGGGCCACGGCGGGTCACCTCAGGCTAGGTCTCGGAGTCCAGGCTGTCGTCCTAGCGCTCCTGCACCAATCCCTTCGGCGCAATAGCGCTCCGTGGGCGACCTCGGTCTATCTCGTTCGTTCCGGGCTAGTGTCCGACGCGCGGGGTCTCGGGTCGGCGCTACGTCGGGAGTGGTGGCCCCTAGGTTTGCTCAGCCTGGCGGCGGCTCCCCGATCGGAGATCGGTAGGCGACTGACCGCGCTCATGGTCGCGCCACTGCTCCAGGACTACGCCAGTCGTCCGAGGGACGAGGGCATCGTGACCTATGTCATCGCTCGCTATCTAGGAGACATCGCCTATGGAACCGGAGTCACAGCGGCGGTGGTCCGCCACCGGACCGCTCGGCCGCTGCTTCCACGCGTGCGACGACCGAGCATCAATCGTCGATAACCGGCCAGGCCGGCACCTCCTCAAGTGAACGCCCCATCAGTGCCGCGGTGAGGCGTTCGGCGACCACAACGACCGGCCAATATGTGTTCGCCGAGGGAATTTGAGGGAACACAGACGCGTCGATCACGTGCAACCCCTGCACGCCGAGCACCGAACCCCGCGTGTCTACCACCACCTCGGGGTCACCTTCTGCCCCCATTCGGCAGGTACCGCTGGCGTGAAAGTAGTCGCCGGTCCGACTCCGAATCCACGATTCGAGGTCAGCCGTTTCCATGGTCGCCATTTCCTCCAGAGCGCTGCTGGCGAGATCGGAAAATGACTGGCTGGCCAAGAGTCCGCAAGCGACGCGCACGCCGTCGGACATAGCGGTGCGGTCCTTTGGGGCTGAGAGCATCTTCAGTTCCACGCGCGGCGATCCCAGGGGGTTTGTCGGGTCGAGAGTGAGCTCGCCGGCGGAATCCACCGTCATCACAGCAACAAGAAGGCCCGCAGTGCTCTGTCCACGCGCAGGTTGCCTGGATATGGGCAGTAGTTGAAGGTCTCCGGTGCCTACCGACGACGATGCTCGCATCACGACATTCGTGCTCGGTTCACGAGTCGCATTCCGCGTTGAGTCGGCTCCAAGGGCGAGATCGAAACGCACCGATGGGTGGTCACGCAGGTTTCGACCGATTCCCTGATGCGTGAGTCCGGATCTCAGCAGGATGGCGGGGCTCTCCAGGGCCCCTGCGCACAGCACTACCTGGTCCGCGTCCAACTCGCGACCATCCGCGAGGTGCACGCCTCGAACTCGGCCAGCGGCCACGACCACGTAACTGACCCGAGTGGATCCAAGAACCGTGATACGCGACGAGATTCGAGCTCGATCCAAGAGCCCTTCAGCCGTCGACCGACGACCCGTGGCTGTTGCGCTGAGGTACGCCCTTCCGATACCGACGTCTTGCCCGTACGTGTCGACGCCCGCCGGTAGGCCAAGGTCCTCAGCCGCTTCCCACATCGCTCGGTCGACGACGGTGAAGTGTCGGGATGTCGCCTCCATGAGCGATGACTTCATCTTTGCGAACCATGGCTCCACGTCTCTCCAGGCCCATCCTTGGCACCCAAGACTCAACGACCACTCGTCGTAGTCGCTGCTGAGACCTGGCATACACACCATCCCGTTGATGGATCCCGACCCACCCACGCCGACTCCGCGCACATACGGACGCGATGGCTCTCCCAGCAAACGCGAGACCATGAGGTGTGCCTCGATTGCCTCGGAATCCTCAAGGGCATCGACCCAGTTGAGCGAGGTGATTGCTGAAGAGCGGGTTTTCGGATCTCGATCCGGCCCAGCTTCGATCAGCAGGACATCATTGCCGGGATGTTCGCACAGGCGCGCCGCCACTAAACACCCCGCGGCACCGGCCCCAACAACGATGTATCTCATGGCTCCTTCCGCGACCTGTGCCGCTGACTACTTCAGCATGGTTCCAGCATCCACCGGCAGCGTGATCCCCGTGATCGTCCTCGCTGCATCGGATGCGAGGAAGGCCACCGCGTTGCTGATGTCCCGAGGATCCACCCATGGCAGAGGCAAACTGTTCTGTTGCCTGAACAAGGGTTCGACATCCACGCGCGTCGGGCTGTCGTGATCAGGGAGAAAGAGTCGGAACAGTGCATCGTTATCGATCATGTCAGTCAAGACACTCGTTGGGTGCACGGTGTTCACACGAATCCGATAGGGAGCAAGTTCACGCGCCAAAGTCCGCATCAGTCCAATAACACCGTGCTTGGAAGCGACATAATGCGCTTGGTTTTCCCACGCCTTGAACCCGGCCACAGACGAGATGACGATGATGGAGCCTCCTCCTCCCCGAGTCTTCATGGCGGGGATGACGGCCTTGCACGTGTGCCAGACGCCCTTCAAATTGACATCGATGACTTCATCCCACATGGACTCAGTGATGTCCTCCGCTGGCGCAAAGCTAAGGACTCCTGCGTTGGCGACCACGACGTCAATGCCATCGAATTTGGCAATGCCCTCATCTACCGCGGCCCGTAGGGCTCCGAAGTCACGGACGTCAACGTGTCTGGCGATGATCCCGCGATCGAGTTCCCGGACCATCCGCTCAGTTGTCTGGAGGTCTTCCGGACTTGCGAGCGGATACGGGACCGTTTCCATTGGAGCGCACATGTCGATCGCGATGATGTTTGCACCGAGCTCCGCGAGTCGAACAGCATGACTTCGCCCTTGCCCGCGAGCAGCGCCGGTAATCAAGGCGGTTCTTCCGCGCAAGTCACCCACGGGCCATCCCCCGGGCGCGCCGCAAGCATGGATCACGTCGGGCCCCGATGGACATATCGAACCGATACAAACTCGCCCCTTGCCCGTGGACCACGACCAGACTAGCCCTACGATTGTTAACGATAAACAAAGTTTAGACACCTGCCAGTCCAAGGGAAGGAGAGCCATGACCGACGTCGACATTCCACCCATCGCGGACGCTCACCACCACCTCTGGGATATGCGCGACTACCACGTCTGGCTCCATGCGAACCCCCGTGTGGTCAACTTCGTCGGCGACTACGAGTCCATCTGCCAGGACTACCTCGCAGCCGACTACCTTGCGGATACCGCGGGGCTTCCCGTCATCGCCTCCGTCCACGTCCAGGCGGAATTCGATCCGTCCAACCCTGTCGGTGAGACCGCCTGGCTATCCCACCAGGCTCAGGTGACCGGTTTCCCGATGGGCATCGTCGGATTCGCCGACCTCTCCCACCCCGATGTCCAGTCCCTCCTGGAAGCCCACGCGGAATACGACCGATTCCGAGGTATCCGTCACATGCTCAACTGGGACACCGTCCCAGGCCGATCCTTCGCCGAGCACGGCGACTACATGTCGAGTGCCGACTGGCGCCGCGGCTTCGGGCTGCTGGCGGGCATGGGGCTTCGTTTCGACATGCAGATCTGGCCCAACCAAATGCAGGAAGCTGCGGCACTCATCGCCGACTATCCGGATGCACGCGTCGCCTTGAACCACACTGGGTTCCCGATCGACCGCGACGAGGCATCCATGGAAATGTGGCGTGCGGGAATGCGCGCACTTGCGTCCAATCCGAACGTGTCGGTGAAGATTTCGGGACTCGGCATGCTCGATCACGAGTGGACGGCGGACTCGATCCGGCCGATCGTGCTCGAGGCGATCGATATCTTCGGACCCGATCGCGCGATGTTCGCCAGCAACTTCCCCGTCGACAGGCTCTACAGCGACTACCCCACGATCTTCCGCGCGTTCTCCGAGATCACCGCCGATTTCACCCCTGCCGAACGCACGCGGCTGTTCTCCGGAACCGCGATCGAGTTTTACGACCTGTCGCCCATCGGCTAGGCAACGCATGCACTCCGACCCACCAGCACTCGCCGAAGGCCAGTGGCGCACGTGGCAGCAGGCTCAGTGGTCGGAGATCCCCGATCAGTCCAGTCACCAGGTGTGGGTCTACGCCGGACAACCCTCGTACGCGCCTGGTGACACCGCGACGTTCCACGTGAGCAGCAACGCGGAGGAAGTCCGCCTGTTCCTCGTTTGCGAAGGGGCACATGCGCGCACCATGGCCGAACTCGGTCCACAGCGGGGAAGCTGGCACGACATGCCTCGCGACGCTGTCCGAGAGGGTTGCCGGTGGCCGGTGACCTTCACCCTCGAGATCCCACACGAGTGGCCGAGCGGTGGGTACGTGGTGGTGGCCGAAGGCAGGACCGCCGATACGCGCGTGAGTCAGGACGGATTCTTCGTGCTGCGGGCACACCCGTCGCGACGTTCGAATCTCGCATTGATCGCCTCCACGTACACGTGGAATGCGTACAACGACTGGGGCGGCGCGAGTTCCTATACGGCACTCCGCGGGTCCTTCCCCGGCAATTTCGAGCCGCGCCTGAGCCTGCAGCGCCCCTGGTCACGGGGCCAAATCCGTTGCCCGGTGGGTGCACCGCGGTTCGGTTCCATCCGCCGACCACCCATCGGGTGGGCGGTGCGCCACGAGTGGACCGAATGGGCGTACGCCAACGGGTATGCGCACTGGTCCGCCTCCTCGGGATGGGCCCGCTACGACGGATTGATGGCAGCGTGGCTCGAGCGCGAAGGGATCGCATGCGATCTGCTCAGCCAGTGGGATCTCGATCGCGATCCCTCGATCCTCGATGGATATGACTGCGTCATCACGTGCGGTCACGACGAGTACTGGTCGGCCTCCGGTCGTGCCGTGCTCGCACACTTTCTCGAGGCCGGCGGCCACCATGCGCGCTTCGGCGGGAACATCATGTGGCAGGTGCGTGCAGACGCACAGCAGCAGGTCACCGAGTGCTACAAGTTCCGCGCCGACGACGACCCGCACCGCCACGGTCCCATCGACATGCGCACCGGCGCTTTCGAGGGTCTCGCGATCAATCGACCACCCGTCACGGAATTCGGCGGTAACGCCACCCGCGGCATGTACGCCGGATGGGGAGGAAGCGCGATCCGGGGCGTCGGCGGCTTCCTCGTCTACCGACCACGACATTGGGCGTTCGAGGGTCTCGACGCCTACTTCGGCGACGTGATCGGTGCGGCAACCAACGTGGTGAGCTACGAGGCCGACGGCGTGGACTACACGATCCGTCACGGCCTGCCTTACCCCACCGGATCCGATGGAACCCCGGACACTCTCGAGATCCTCGCGCTCACCCCCACCACTTCGGAGGAGGAGAACCACGGGAATCCCGGTTCGCTCTTCGACCCACTCGACAACGATCTGGCCGGCATCGCGATCCTGCGCTACGGATCGGACTCCCCGGAGCACCGCGACCTATGTCGCTACGGTGCAGCGATGATCACATCGATGCCCGTGGGCGCGGGCGAAGTCTTCTGCGCTGGGAGCACCGAGTGGCCGTCGAGCCTGCACCGGGGCGACCAGGAGTGCGCGATCATCACCCGCAACGTCCTGCGACGCTTCACAGCGGATACCCGATGAGCGCCGTGGTGCGCGCGATCGGACCCCGCTGCGTCCTCGGCGAATCCCCCCTGTGGGATGCCCGCACCGGCGAGCTGCTCTGGGTCGATATCGACGGCCGACAGGTGCACCGCTGGAGCTGGGACACTGAGGAGGTCACCTCCCTGACCCTCGCGGATCGACCGGGCAGCATCGCCCTCACACCAGATCCCGAAACAGTGGTGCTCGCCAGCGAGCATCGCATCGGCCTCCTGCATCTCGATGGCCGCATCGACTGGAAGGTCACGCTGCCCATCCCGCACCCGACGGTGCGCCTCAACGACGGCCGGGTCAGTGTCACCGGTGACTTCTGGGTGGGGTCGATGCATGTGCCGTCCAAGGACCGCCGCTTCATCAGCGCCATCTACCGCATCCACCCGGATTGGACGTGGGAGCCGGTCATCACCGAGGTCGGCGTGGCCAACGCACTCGTCTCCACCCCCACCGGCATGCACTGGGCCGACACCCTGCACGGCGCCTGCTGGATCCTCGACGAAGCGGCTCCGACACCCGTCGCGAGCGGTTCAGGCGAGCCGCACGCCACCTTCGCCGCTGCGGGCCTGGAGGGTGGCCCCGACGGCGCCTGCATCGACGCCCAGGACAACGTCTGGATCGCGTGCGTGCATGGCGGTGCACTCGCCTGCTTCGATGCCGCGGGGCAGTTGATCGAACGGATCGAGCTACCGGTGCGGCGCCCCACGTGCCCCGTCTTCGGAGGCCCGGACCTGCGGACCCTGTTCCTGACCACCATCGGCGGGGGCGGCAACTACCCGGTGTTCGACGACGAACCCGACGCCGGCCGGGTCCTGGTCCTCGATGTAGATCGTCAGGGTGTTCCCGAGAACGTGTTCCACCCAACATCCTGACATCAGGACGTCAGAATCCGCCCCCACGCCTGATCGAGACTGATCTCACCCCGCACCAGACCGATCGCGAGGCCGAGGACGAACAACTCCTGCTCGGGCGAAAGATAGGTGACCCGCGACACTCCGCGCACTCGCGCGGCGAGGATGGCTCCCGTATGCCGGTCCCAGCGATCGACGTCAACGAGCTCGCTGTCGCGTCGATAGGCGCGTTCGAAAGCGCGACGTGCACCATCCAGGGACGTGGCTATCTGGGGGCGCGCTACGGCCTTGCACGCCAGGTGGGTGGACAGGTAGGCAACGTCAAGTGCCGGGTTCCCGACGTGCGCGACCTCCGCATCGAGCATCCATGCCCCGAATGAGGCGTCGGAGGGGCCCACCAGGACGTTCTTCGGTGAGAAGTCGCCATGGACAAGGCAGGTGCGGGCCTGGTCTAGCTCATCGGCAAGGGCGCGCAATTCCTGACCGATCTCGGGAACTTCGTTTGCCGTGGCGCGATGGAACGGGTCGGTGCGCAGGGTGCGCAGGCGATCGCCGGTGAGCAACACGTCGGGCAGAACGCTGGTGTCCCGGCTGTCCATGTGCCAGGCGGCAAGGGTGGTGCCGAGGTGCTCACCGATACGTGCGAGTCGCCCTGCCATGACGTCGGGGGAATCAGCATCTGCGTCGAGCATCTGACGTCGCCACTCGCTCCATCCGACAGGCGCGGCCTCAATGACGAGTACGGGAGCCGAGGGATGCCGCCAGACCACGCGCGGTACCGAGTCGGGTGTGATTGCGCCAAACCAAGTTAAGGCCGCGGCCTCAGCGAAGCCACGCGAGACGTCTGCCTCCCACAGAATAGCTGTACGCAATGTGGCCAAGGGTGCCTTGACCACGAGGCCGTGGGGATTCGCGTGGCGCACTCCAGGCATCAGGTCATCCGGGCTAACTCGCCAGACCTCGCAGGACACTCCACCCGTCAAGGGCACGAGCAACGCATCACGGCTCAAGACTTCAGCCTCCTGCAAGTCTTGCAGCAGCATCTCGACGCCCAGCGCCTCGTCGGTCACAACATCCATCATTCTTAGGTGATCCGAGTACGCGAGAACGCGTAATGGGCAGCGCAGGCTTCACGGATCCTCGAGTCGTCAGCTTCTGCGATGGCCTCAACCATGTTCAGGTGGAGCATGGAGGGCGGACGTTGACGAATGGACGTGTCAGCAACCTCTACAGGCTGCAAGTACAACCTGGTCTGGTCCGTGAGGTTCGTCGAGATCTCGACGAGTCGGGAATTGCCGCTGGCCGTAGCGAGCAGCACATGGAACTCCAAATCGGCCGCAAGACCCTCCGCAAAACCTCCCTCGTCCCAGCACCTCTCAATGCGCTGCTGACCCTCCCGCAGTTCCTGAATGATTGACTCATCACGCAGGCCAGCCACCAGCCGGCCAGCAGCGAGGTCAATCACTTCGCGAACATGGTAGATCTCGAGCAGATCAGAGTTAGTCACGACTCGAACCGTGATGCCCCGTCTGGGATTCACCACCACCAGACCTTCGGATTCGAGGACGAAGGCAGCCTCCCTCACCGAGCCGGCACTGACGCCGTACTGACCTGCGATCGCCCCCACATCGACTTTTTGTCCGGGAGCCAACTCACGCCCGAGGATCTGGGCGCGAAGTTTCCGGGCGATCAACTCCCTCAACGACTGGTGCTGAAGCATGGCTTCGGTCATGACAAAATTCTATGGTCCGCACGGCTCAATCTGACGGTGCCTTGGGTCCTGTACGCCCGAACCACCTCGAGCATCGGTAGTTCCCGGAGCCCCTTCACGATGTGGGCATGGGGAGGAGACTCAGTCCAGGTCACATTTCCTATGTGCAGCGAGCCCGTGCAGGTCCATGCCGACATCGGATAATTGACCAGCCCGATCTTCGTCGGGTGGCTCACCTCCACGCCTTGCCCGTCAACGCGCGGAACGTGTTTCCAGCCAAACCACGCGTCCGCAACGAGTTCTTCACGTAGCTCCTCGAGTTCCGAGGGTGACATCTCCCCTTCGTCCGCGAGGTTCATGCGGATCAGGTCGCGACCCTGGTCGCTGGCGGCGACGCTGAAGTGACCGTCAGCCGCCTCGGGATCGTCAACGTCCGCGTACAACTTGGGGATGCCCAAAATTTCACGTCCCCGGATAACGGCCTCGATATTGTTTTCCCACAGTATGAGTGCGAATGATCCATGGACTGGGCCGTCCTCACCGTGGAAGGTCGCAGCTACGTTGACTCCAAAGAGTCGGTACTCACCACCCGCCAAGAAATTCACGCCACGGCAACGCTGCATGTAGGCAGACACCAAAGGCTCCGGACCGGGCACGAAGGGTTCAGGAAGCAATTGCCGAATCGCCTCATTCGTCGACCGGTAACTCACCGTCAAGGTTCTGACGTCGGAGAACTCCCCAGCCGCATGCGGAGGCTGTGGCCCAAATGAAACGGGCATCATGTACGTCACACCAGAGTCAAAGCGCATCGTAATTGCCCCTAGTGAGACGTTTGGTCCACGAGTTCAATGGAATTGCCATCTGGATCGGAGAGGAAGACGACGGTGACAGAACCAGTCTCTAGTGGAAACGTGACGGGTTCGGCGTCAAACTTCACACCTTTCGCCTTCAGTGTCTCGTAGGCCTCCTGAAGATTCTCCACGCTTAGGGCGAAGTGGGTTGCCCCGACGACTCCTGGCGCCACAGCTTCCGAATCCTTCGGAAGTTCGAAGAACTCCAACAAGTCGATCAGGATGCCCGGTGTCTCAGGGGCGACAAGCCTCGTCGACTGCCCGCGCGCATTCTCGATTGCATTCGCCTTCTTGACATCTTCGGCCGCGAGCTGGTGCTGCTCGACTTGCGTGAGCCCTAGCAACCCGCAATAAAAGTCAAGAGACCGCTGCGTGTCACTCACCGTGACGGCGATGTGATCCAAACCTTTTACCTTCATCATTTTCACCTTTGCTAGTCGTTTCGTGCCGTGTCATGGGGAAGGCGAGGTGCGTGACCCAAGGCGGTCACGTCGTAGTCGCGGATCGGTAAGGCCGGATCGACGATCGGGGAAGTGTTGTACCCGGGAAGGATCATGTGGCCGGCATCAATGTTGATCTCGATCCCCGTGACGTGCTGGGACTCGTCCGACGCGAACCACATGGCCACATCGGCGACGTCAGCCGCAGACAAGGCGTTTCTCCCCTTGAGTGCAGTCCAGTTATGACCGGCCCGGATGTATTCCTCCCGCGAGACGTCTTCGCGCCCAAAGGTAGTCCGGTAGACGGCCGGGTTATCCGACATGGGCGTGGCGACGAGACCAGGGGCGACTGCGTTCACGCGAATTCCGTGGTCACCGAGTTCCAGCGCGAAGACTCGCATCAGTCCGAGGGCCCCGTGTTTCGCCGCAACGTATGCAGCAATGTTCCGAAGGGGCTCAACCGAATTCGTGGACGTCGTGATGATGATGCTTCCCTCTCCTCGGCGGATAAGGAATGGGGCGGTCGCCTTGACCGTCTTCCAGATTCCGGTCAGGTTGACGTCGAGCACTTCCTGCCAAACGTGCTCCGGCATTTCCAGCGTCGGCCCCCAACTCACGATTCCCGCGTTGGCGCACACGATGTCGATGCGCCCAAACTCGTCCCATACCTGCTGGGCGAAAGTCGAGAGTCCTTCTTGGTCACGTACATCGACGACTCCCGTCAAGCATCGTCGCCCTGATGACCTGATAAGCGCGGCCGTGGCCTGCAGGTCCGCCTCGGTTGCCGTCTCGTAGGCGAGATTCGGTGACCGGGCCGGCACATCGCAGATCGCGATGTCAGCTCCCTCGGAAGCGAACTTGGCCGCGATTGCGCGGCCTTGTCCACGTGCTCCTCCTGTGATGAAGCCGACTCTTCCATCCAAGCGCCCCACAGCGATCACCCTCTCCGTCGAATTAACGACGAACTGTGCGTGTCTCGAATGGCTTGCTCGATGTCCCGATCCGACAAAAGAACGAAGTCTTCAAGGACCCTTGACACCGGCGTTGGGACATCCTTTCCAGTCACGAGTCGAACCGGAGTTCGCAGGTCAGTGAAATGCCACTCGTTGATCACCTGGGAAATCCGTGGACCGAGGGCGTGGGATGCAGTCGCGTCTTCCACGATTGCCACAGCCCCCGTACGACGCACAGACTCACTCACCAATTCCCAGTCGATCCCCAGCGGATCGATTGTGCGCAGATCGATCACCTCGGCGTCGATTCCCTCAGTTGCCAATTGCTCGGCAATCGCATAAACGCGATGCACCGGATGCGACCAAGCAAGGACCGTCAGGTCACGACCCGGACGCACCACACGCGCCGTGCCGAGCGGAATGCGCGCATCCAGGTCGGGAATCGCCCCCTCCATCGTCCACAGCCGATGGTGCTCGATTATCAGGACCGGGTCGATTCCGTTGATCGCCGAATTGAACAACCCTACGTAGTCCGCAGGCGTCGAGGGGGCGATGATCCGCCACCCAGGGAAGAGTGCGAAAAGCGCGGCAGGATCGCAACTGTGCTGCGGCCCGAATCCACGACCTTGTGCCGTACGAGTGCGCACCACGAGCGGTACGTCAACTTCCCCACCGAACATGTGCCGGGTCTTGGGCACGTGATTGAGCAATTGGTCGGCGGCTTCGAGGGCGAAGTCGGGGAACATCAACTCCACTACAGGCCGCATCCCCATCACCGCGGCCCCGAGAGCTAATCCACTGAAACCGTTCTCCGAGATGGGTGAGCTGAACACGCGGTCGGGAAAATTGCGGCATACGTGTCGCGTGGTGCCGTAGGCACCGCCGCGCAGATGTCCCACCTCCTCACCGATAACAAACACCTCCGGATCCCTCTGCATGGCTCGGTCATGAACCAGCGAAATCGCCTGCTGGTACGTCACGACGTCACCGGATGTTTCGGGTTCCTCTCCGCGCGCGCGGCTAGTGTTCGCCGAACGCACGCCGCGCAATGCATCAGCGGGATCCGGCCACGCATCTTCGCGGATCCGAGGCCCCCCGTCGCCGGACTCCACGACAACATCGATCGCAGCTGCCAGATCCGTCTCAACACGTGCACGGATCACATCAATGGCGGCTTCGCCGAGAAGTCCGGAAGCGTGAAGAGCACCTGGGAAGTGGGTGATCGGATCACGGCCGCGCCACTCACTCTCCTCTTCTTTCGTGCGGTAGCGGTAGTCGCTGCCGGGCAGGCGCCCTGATTGGTGCAAGTAACGGTAGGTCTTCGCCTCGATCAGGACTGGGCCCTGTCCTGCAGCGGCGTGGGCACGCGCCTGCGCAACTCCCGCGCGCACCGCGAGCGGGTCCATACCGTCCACGATGACACCCGGCATGTCGTGCCCAGCTGCGCGAATGGCGATATCGGGAAATCCCGCGGTCTCGGCCACCGTGGTGGCTACGGAATAGAGGTTGTTCTCGACGACGAAGATCACCGGCAGCGACATCACGCGAGCCATCGCCATCGACTCATGAAGGGCCCCGATCGATGAGGCGCCGTCCCCGAAGAAGGCAAGCGCTACTCCCCCCGAACCGCGCTGGGCGAAGGTGAAGGCCGCACCCGTGCTCACGGGGATACCTCCCCCGACGATCGCACTCGTGGCGAGCACACCCGCCTCGATGGAGCCAAGGTGCATGGAACCACCACGACCGCCAGCGAATCCGTACCGCAGGCCGAGGATCTCAGCCATGGTCTTCAAGATCGCCTGCCGGACCCCATCTGGAGTCGGTGCCTCGCCTGCAGGATCGAAATCACCGGCATCGTGCGCGGCACTGGCCACCACCCGAGCGAGCACATGGTGGTGCGCCCGGTGCGTGGAGGCGATCTGGTCCTGCCGCTGCAGGGCGGCGATGGCACCCACGGCTACCGCCTCCTGTCCGATGCTCGAATGGAGCGGCCCGTGCACCAACGTCTCGTTGTCCACCAACCATTGCTCGAAGGACCGGATCAGCAGCAACTGGTAGAGCATCGACGCTGCGTCGGCGGAGGTGACCCCGTCGAACGACGCCGTGGCTTCGACGAGATTGGGGTAGGACCGCCAGGGGAGGTTCTGATGGGCGGACAGGTCGACTGGCGTGCTCATGCTGCTTCCTCAACACGGTCGGCGAACCATATTCGGTCGGCCACATTGCCCTGGATGTCCTCGATGACCATGGGGTCCAGACCCCACGTGTTGTCCTGCAGCAGACGCAGGTCCGCTGCGACCGCTGCCGCGTCACCCGTGACTGGGAAGTTCGATGCCCACATCACCCTGTCCGCACCGAACCCCGCCACGATCGACCGCACCAGTGACTGCAGGGGTGCGTGCGGAGATGGGCACGTCATGCCTGCCCCGGACAGGGTGACGAGGACACGGGGGTCGGTCGCAAGCGTGAGGATCTCCTCTCCCCGAGTAATTACCTCGTCCGTCACCTGCGGGGAACCCAGGTGGGTGATCACGATCCGCCCGGGCCCGGGGGCGATGTCACCGAGGACGTCGACAATTTCTGCCGTCCCGTCGGGGCAGTAGAGCACGAGATTCAGTCCTCGCTCGACTGCAGAAGATGCAATCCCAGGTGCGCTCACGAGCATCTCCGCGGTCAAGCGCAATCCGCGGAAGGTGGCCGCCTCCACGACCGCATCGAGGGCGGACTGTGCCGTGGAAGCCGTGGCGTCGATCATGGCAACACCGGCAAGGGTGTCCGGGCTACTCCGCACACAGGATTCGATGTACGAATTATCGAATTGCCCGAGGTGCTGCGCCAGGACAGCCTTCGAGATGCCGACGGTTCGCATCATTGCCTGGACATCGGGCAGCGGCTGGAACTTGTCCACGCCGCAGTGTGTGTAGGCGTCGATGATCATCGATTCCCTGCTTCCTCGATTTGTGTCAGTGCCCGCATGACGGACAGCACGTCGCGGGCCTCGAAATCGGTGGGCTCCCCACTGCGCAGTCCCTTCAGGATCTGGGTGTTCTGGAACGTGAGATCGCGGATGCTCGCACCCTCGACGATGAGTTCTCCCCCGGTTCCAAGGAGGGTGCCGGTGTCGAAGAGGTAATCACCCTGGGAGCCGCAGAAGCGCATTTGCCACGACAGCGCCGATGCGTTGTAGGTCAGCGAATGACTGGCGATGCACCATGCATACTCACCCATGCCGAAGGACATGGTCATATCCATGGTCATGCCGAAATCCGGGTGGTCGATTCCTCTCAAGAGCGACGGGAATGCGATGTCTTGATTCCCGGTAACCCACAGGGTGGCATCGACGAGATGGCACGCGTGATGCCACAGTAGGTCGTCGACCCAAGTCCGCATTCCGGCGAAGCCCTCGTTGTTCCGCCGAGGGATGGCGAAGAAGCCCGTCACCTGCGAGATCACCTCGGACCCGGACGCGACGAGGTCGCGCATGTGGCGGATGCCGGCAAAGGAGCGCATTGTGTGGCAGGCAAATATCCGGCGGCCACGCTCCTCCGCGACCTGCACTATGTGCCGAGAATCGACTTCATTCACGGCGATCGGGATCTCCAGGATGACGTCCTTATCCGCTTCGAGTGCCCGGATCGCCTGGGCGGCATGGAATGAATTCGGTGAACAAATGAGTGCCACATCCACCGCGGAATCGGACAGTGCGTCGTCAATGTCGACTCCAGCTCGCCGGATTCCCCACTTCTGAGCGAAAGCCAATGTGCGATCGGGGTCGCGTCCTACCGCCCACATCGGTTGGACACCGCCAAGTTCAGCGAATGTCGCAAGGTGCGCATCCGCGATCGCCCCCGGTCCGATGACCGCGATTCCCACACCAGTCACGGCGCCTCAAAGACAGCGATGACTTGACCGACCGCAATCTGGTCATCAGGCTGCGCATCGAGGCGCACGACATGACCGGAGCACGGTGCAGGGATCTCAACGAGTGCCTTGTCCGCTTCGATCAAGGCCATCGGAGCGCCCTCCGGCACATGATCTCCTACGGACACCAGCCACTCGCTCAGGTAGAGTTCGGCGGGGTCGCCATTCATGGGCGGAACTGCGATGTCGATGCCCATGATCACTGACCCGCTTCCGGCAGGCTCATCCCCGTCATCGCACCACCGTCGATGAAGAACTCCGATCCCGTCGAGTAGGTAGCGTCGAGGACCAGATAGCGGATGAGGCGTCCCGCCTCCGGCGGGTCGCCGATGCGTTGGACGGGCTGGGACTTGACCAATTCGGTCAACTCGCCGTGGAACGGTGCGGTCATCGGGGTCGCAAACGGACCGGGCACGACCACATGGACTCGGATCCCGTGCGGAGCGAGATCGATCGCAGCCGCCTTGGTGAGCCCGCGGATCGCCCACTTGCTCGCGACGTAGGCGGCCTGGTCCCCGTATCCGATGATGCCGCAGGTGGAGGAAATGTTGATGATCACGCCACCGTGGCCCGCTGCGATCATCGCCGGGGCGACGGTGTTTATCCCCAGGAACGGACCGTTGAGATTGATGTCCTGGACTCGGCGCCAATTCTGGTAATCGTCCAACACCGTGCCAAAAGAGTGAACGCCCGCGTTGTTGATCAACACGTATGGCGCACCATGCTCAGCAACGACGTTGTCGACGAGTGCTCGCCACTGGACCTGATCCGTCACGTCCAGCCGCGCGAAACTCGCCCGGGACCCTAGATCACGAGCCAGGGTCCGCCCGTCGTCCTCGAGCACGTCGGCGACGACCACGTGCGCTCCCTCGTCGGCCAACGTTCGGACATACGCCTCACCCAGCCCCCGTGCCCCTCCCGTGACAATGGCTGTCTTGCCCTCAAGTGCCAACACGTCGATCCTCTCTGTCTCCCATCGCGCCCTCATCCAACGTGTCAAGAAGTGCAAAGTGCAGGATGCAAGTGTTGTACACCCGTTGGCAAGTGTCAATCGATTTATGATTTTCGATTGTCGACAATTATGCCTCCCTCCGAATCGATGGCTCGGATACATGCGCAACGATGATCCTGCCCAGTGACCGCCCTAAGTGGCGGCACCCTTTCAGAGCACTCCCCAACCGCTAGCCAGCACCGGGTTCTGAAGCGACAGCCACTCGGTGGATTCGCCGGGCTCGGCACGTCACCGCTAAGGACTATCCGCTCGCGGACTCCCCGGTCGCCAGGCGACTTGACCGGTGCAGCCGAAAGCAGGGCTTGGGAATACGGATGCAAGGGCTGCCTGAAGATCTGGCTCGACCGCCCGTCCTCTACGACGCTGCCCAGGTACATGACGGCTAACTTCTCGGAGATCTCTTCAACGACGGAAAGATCATGGGAAATGAAGATCATCGACAGGTCGTGCTCGTGCTGCAGATCACGAAGCAGGTTGATTATCTGCGCTTGTACCGACACGTCTAGAGCCGAGACAGGCTCATCAAGGATGAGTACCTGAGGCCTAGATGCGAGTGCGCGAGCTATGCACACCCTTTGCCGCTGACCTCCAGAGAATTCGCGCGGGTAGCGATTCGCATCGGAGGCCCGCAGACCGACCTTCTCTAGCAACACCCCGACCTCCCCGTCCACAGACTTCCGCGAGGTTGTAAGTCGATGCACTCGCAGGGGTTCGCCGACCTGCTCCCCGACGGTCCGGCGCGGGGTCAGTGCAGCGTACGGATCCTGGAAGACCAGTTGAATTCGAGGGCGTACGGCTCTAAACCGCCTCAGCGACATGCTCAACACGTCCATTCCATCGAGCAGAATCTCACCTGACGATGGCTCCTCGAGGCGGACCAGGCAACGAGCGAGAGTCGACTTGCCGCATCCGGACTCACCCACAATTCCGAGAGTGGAGCCCCTAGCCAGATCGAAGGAGACGTCGTCCAGGGCACGAATGAGTCCGCGAGCCGACTTTCCGTCCCCTCCGTACCTGCTCGCAAAGACTTTCGAAATACCGCGAACCGAAAGAGCGATATCCGACTCGCTGGCTTGATGGTCCGGTGCTCGAAGATCGTCAGACATGCGGTTGTTCCACCTCAGCTGAGTACATACAAGCTGCCCAGTGGTTAGAGCCGACCTGCATCAATGTGGGGGTTATTTCGCAGCAGTCGATGTGAGCAATTGAGCACCGCTCGGCGAATGCACATCCACGGGAAACCTCCTGGGCGGAAATCGACCGCCCTGGTAGCTGGAAGAGGCGACCTTCTTCCGTCTTTGAACGTCCACCGGGAATTGACCGCATAAGCCCGAGCGTGTACGGGTGTCGCGGATTTGCGAATACGTCCGCAACCGGCCCCCTTTCAACCACAGCTCCTGCGTACATAACGACCACGGAGTCCGCCAACTCCGCGACAACCCCCAAGTCATGCGTGATCAAGACAACGCTCATACGTCTCTCGTCACGAAGACGCTGAATCAGTCTCAGGATCTGTGCCTGTACCGTCACATCTAGCGCAGTGGTTGGTTCGTCGGCGATCAACAGAACCGGATTGGCGGCAATAGCCATAGCAATGGCTACTCTTTGGCACATTCCCCCTGAAAACTGATGGGGATAGTGACGAACCCGAAGTGCCGCATCGGGAATTCCGACGAGATCCAACAATTCAACACTGCGCCGGCGCGCTTCGCGCCAAGAAAGCCCGTCCCGAACCACCAGAGTCTCACTGATCTGATACCCCGTTGTGAAGACTGGATCAAGAGAAGCTTGAGCGTCCTGTTGGATATAGCCCACTAGGTTCGCGGCCGACGATGCTCGGCCAGCGGAAGTTCCAGCGTTCGGTTCGACGATCTCAATGCATTCGGCACTCACAGTGGTGACGCTCGGATCGAGTAGTCCTAGGATTGCAGAGAACACCGAAGTCTTACCCGATCCGGATTCGCCTACAACGGCGAGTATCTCCCCCGGCCCCACGTCCAAATCGATTCCTCGCACCGCAGAGACACTCCCGCTCTCTGTTTCGAAGGACACATGCAGCCCGCGCACCCGCAGGACGGAGTCAGCAGAGTCAAATGCAGCCTCAGGACTCATGTTGATCACCATTTGGGTCCCCTGCTGCGTTTCGGGCATCAGTTTCGCTCGACTTACCGCGCGATCGCTTTCGTCCTAGAGCCCGGCGGCGGCGCGTCACGAGCTCCGTTCGGCCTTTCGGATCCGTTACCAACCTCGCCCAATTCGCAGTGAGGTTCAGGGAAAGTGCCGTAAGAAAAATCATCAATCCTGGAATAGCCACGATCCACCAGGCCGTGGCAATGTAGGAACGGCCCTCCCCCAACATCGAGCCCCACGATGGTGTGGGCGGCTGGATTCCGAAGCCGAGAAAACTGAGAGCAGCCTCACCGATGATGATGGTTGCGCACTCGAGAGTCGCCAAGACTAACAGCGGCGCCGTCATACTCGGGAAAATGTGGCGCGTCATGATCTGCAGATTTGTTGCGCCAACGACTCTTGCCGCATCAACGTGGGTGGCACTCTTTTGTGACAAGACCAGGCTTCGCGAAACCCTTGCGTAGATCATCCACTTGACGATCGCCAATACGAGGATGACGTTCCAGAAACCCGGTCCTAGAACAAACAAAACCAGGAGAGCGATTAGCAGGAAGGGAAGGCTCATTTGCAGGTCGACAAATCGCATAACGATGTCGTCAAACCTGCCGCCGAAATAGCCGGCTAGTACACCCACAACTATGCCGAAGATCCCCGACAGGAGAACGGTGAGTGCCGCCACGAGAATCGATACGCGAGCGCCGTAGATTATCCGAGAGAGAAGATCTCGCCCGAGAGGATCGGTTCCGAGCACGTGCGGAGGCGCCCCAGGATCAACACCGGGAGTCAAGGGTGGTTTGTTTCGCATCAGGAGATCTTGAGCATTCGGGTCGTATGGGGCGACGACCTCAGCGGCAACGGCGAAGACAACCAACAGAGCCAGAAAACTCAAGGAGATAATGACAAACGGCTCCCTGCTGAGGAGACGCATGGTATTCGCACGTTCCGCAGCGCCAAGCCTTGGCTTAGGAGGCGGCGGCGTGCCATGTGCCTCCCGATCCGTCACTGGACTACTCCGTGGAGCGCCTTCATGTCTCACAGCCTGACTTTCGGGTTGAGGGCGATGTAAGCCAGATCGATAAGTAAATTGACAAGAACGATCACGATCACGATCACGAGAACCGATGCTTCGACTAACGGCAGATCGCGACGCTCGAGCGCCTGCATCATCAAGGATCCGATTCCAGGCCATCCGAAGACCACTTCGATGACAATCGCGCCCGTTAACAACTGTGCGATGTCATCCCCCGTGACGGTGATGATCGGCAAGGCAGCGTTCTTGAGCGCGTGCACGCCGATGATGCGCTTTTGTGGAATTCCCCTTGCGGCGAGCGCACGAACGTAGGGCTTTGACAATTCCTCGAGAATGCTACTTCTGGTCATCTGCGCCGTGCGTCCCATTGGCTTATACGCAAGCGCCAATGCTGGCAGAATCACGTGCTCCCAGCTGCCGAAGCCCGATGTGGGAAGAAGGTCGAGTTGCACAGCAACGACCAGAATCAAAACTAATGCGATCCAAAATTCCACAATCGAGACTGCGCTCAGACTGATTGCACTGACTGCCCGGTCGACGAGACTTCCTGGCCGAGATGCGGCGATCAGCCCCAGAACCAGTCCCAATGGGACTGCGAAGAGCACCGCCACGCCGGCCAAAAGGAAAGTTGCTGGAAGGCGTTCCAACACTAGGCTCAACGCCGGAACGTCCTGCCAGAAAGACATTCCCAGGTTCCCTTGGGCCACATTCCACATGTACGAACCGAACTGCTCAGGGATCGGACTGTCGAGATTCAGTTGCGATCTGACTTCGGCCACCCGTTCCTCGGATGCCTCGATTCCGAGCACGATACGAACCGGATCTCCGACCAAACGGCCAATCACGAAGACGATTGCCACGGCGGCGAAGATAACTCCCAATGAATGAAGGGTGCGCCTAAGGAGATACCTCCACATCTGACTAGACACACTCCATTCGTTCCACCACCCACGTCGGGTGAGGTTTGAGTCCCGCCGCGGACTTCACTCCCATGTCACCGATGAGAGGGTGCCGCACTCGGCTTATGCGGCACCCTCTCTCATCATCGTCGTCTCGATACTCCGATATCGCTGGTATCAAAGGCTTCCTGGATACCTCCTGGACGAAATCGGCTCGACCCGAACGACTCCCTTAACTTTGCCGCATCTGAATCGCGAGGAGTCGGTGATCAAGAGGTGGAGTCCACACGAGATTCGCCGCGAGACCATAGGCCAGATCTTGATGGCCTATGTAACCCATGGCGTGATCTGCGTACGCGAACTCATTGAGTTCCTGCAGCGCGGCAGCACGCTCAGCTCCTGCCAACGGCAAGGCTGCCTGGTAGAGGGCTTCGGCCTCCTCATTGCAGTAGGCCGACAAGATGCCGTCACAGGAGTAGTAGAACCCGTAGGAGATGCCGAAGTCGAGAAGCTCCTGGCCGTGCCCATGAACGAACACCAGGTTCCTGTCTTCCGGAATGTCCTTGATATTCACAAGGGCGAGCTCACCGAAGGCCTCAGGATCCACGACCTGAATCTTGGTATTGAAGCCCACTTCGTTCAGCATGTTGGATACCGCCTGAACAACCTCGTTCGACTGGGCGAATACGCCATCCCGAATCACTAGGGGAATCTCCGTGTCGACCGGAACACCGTCTGCTGCAGCTTCCTGAAGCAGAGCCGTTGCCTTCTCCGGATCGTACGGATACGGCTGGAGGGTGTCGCTATGTCCGGCGGCCGTGGAGTTCACGATCTGGCCTGAAGGAACGACACTTCCACCCATGAGGTTCGTTGCAATTCCCTCGCTGTCAACTGCCAGGTTGAGGGCCTCGCGGACCCTCTTGTCGGAGAATAGGGTCCCGTTGGTGTCCATTCGGATGAAGATGGTCTCAACGCTCGGCGCTGTCTCGCACTTGGTTTCTGCGCCGGCAGCAAGTACGGCACACTCCTCCGGACTGACGAATTGAGCCAGTTGTGCTTCACCGGCTGCGACCATCGACGCTCTCACTGCGTCTTCGGACCGGAACTCGTACCTCGCTGTTTGGAATGGGGCAATCGACATGTCGGTCATTCCCGCGGCGAATCCCCACCAGTCCTCGTATAGGGAGTAACTGATTCCGATGCCACGCTGCCATTCGTCGAACACATATGGACCGGTGCCAATCAGCTCGGTGCTGTAGCTATCAGGGCTATCGTTCAACTGCTGTGCTGAACTAATCGGTACGAAGGTTAGCTTGACGGGCAGGAGCGGGTCGGCTTCCGCTGTCGACAACTTCACGGTGTTCGGTCCGGTGGCTTCGGCCTGAATGGCCCCAACGAAGTCGAGCAGATCGAATGCGTTCTCCTCATCGAAGACGTAATTGAAGTTGGTCACCACCGCATCTGCGTCCAACACCGAACCGTCGTGGAAGGTCACACCCTCACGTAAGGTAACTTCCACGGACTTGTCGTCCACCACGGAGATGGATGTGCCAAGAACCGGTTGAAGTTCCCGAGTGTCGAAGTCAAGAGTGAATAAGGTCTCAACAGTATTGCGGAAACCCGGTGCACCAGCGTCGGAGAATCCGCGCCACGCATCCAAACTCACAGGTTCGGCAGCGACAGCGATCACGACCTCGCCTCCGCCGGTAACAGACGCGTCTTCCGTGGACGTTTCCGTCTCAGCTGCCGTTTCCGTCTCAGCTGCCGTTTCCGCAGCCGTCGTGTCCTGCGCGGCGTCGTCTGCGGCGTCATTTGAACCACAGGCCGCAAGCGTCAATGCCATGACGCACGCTATGGCGGCCATGGCCGTCGGTGTGCCGAGTCGATGTCCTGAACCGCGTCGGTCAGGTCTCAGCAGGGTTCGCTCCATTGCATCTCCAATCTGCTTCGGGATGTACCTGAATTGCCCGCTCGATCGGATTGGCCCAAAAAGGGATTTTTCGATCTTCGAGTGTTAACAGTCTTCCCTGATCGGAGCACCCGGGAGCGAGTTGCGTTGATCCGTTATCATCTTGTTACGCGTCGTTGGAGTACGAACCCCGGCGGCACGCACCGATCACTCGGTACCGTTGTCAACTGTCAACACGGAATCCAAGGCGCGAGGGGTATCCATGTCACTAGTCGATCGCATCGCATCCGCACCCATCACCTGGGGTATCGACCCCTCGCCCGGGTGGGGCTACGTCATCCCGCGCGATCGCTACTTGGAGGAGATGACCTCTCTCGGGCTCACCGCCACGGAACTCGGTCCCGACGGGTACCTGCCCGCGGATCCTGAGGAGCTTGCGGCCTTCCTCGATGCACGCGGGCTCACGATCATCGGCGGCTGGGTCCCACTGGCCTTGGCCACGGACGCGCTCTTCCAGGAGAGGCGTGACTACCTGGTTCGCGCCTGCCAACAGTTCCAGCGAGTGGGTGCCGACGTGGTTGTCCTCGGCCCGGTATGGAACTACCAGGGCTACGACGCACGGAACACCCTCAATGACGGCGAGTGGGCGACCTTCCTGGCCAACCTCGCGGAGACCGATGCGATCGCTCGGGATCACGGACTGCGCGTGACTCTCCATCAGCACGTGGGCACCGTCATCGAGACCCAGACGGATCTCGACCGACTCCTGGCGGACAGCGATGTCGCCCTCTGCGTGGACACCGGACACATGCTCTCGGCCGGGATCGACCCGGTTCAGGTGGTGCGCGACCACTCGGATCGCGTCGCGCACATGCACCTCAAGGACATCTCCACAACCCAAGCGGCGAAAGTCGCCAGCGGGGAACTCGGATTCCGCGATGCGGTGAAGGATGGCCTGTTCCGGCCGCTTGGGTTGGGTGACGTCGATATTCCCGCAGTGATCGAGACTCTGGAGTCCTCCGGCTACACAGGTTGGTATGCGATCGAGCAGGACTGCTCGCTCACCGAGGAACCAGCGCCTGGTCAGGGCCCCGTCCATGACTGTCACACCAGTCTGCAGTACTTGCGCGACCTCGCCACGACGAACGGCTGGTAAGCGCAGGCTGGTCGGACGATCGCTCGCCCGCTCCACCCTTCACCCCTTGACGCACACCCGGGGAGCCTTTATTGTCGCCGAGGTAATATTGTCGACAATATCGAGGAGTTGACCCGTGGTAACCGAGTCCACCGCGACTCTTACGCGACTGGCAGAGGTCAGCCGTGCCATCCGCAGGGGGGTGGTCGATACCGTCTATCGAGCCGGCGCCGGCCATATCGGCGGCCCACTCTCAGCGGTGGACATTCTCACGGTTCTCTACCACCACGTGATGCGAATTTCCGTGGATGATCCGGCATGGCCGGATCGTGATCGCTTTGTCCTGTCCAAGGGCCACTCGAGCCCCGCCCTCTACGCGGCGCTGGCCTCGCGTGGATTCATCCCACAAGAGGAACTTGCAACCTTCGACCAAGTCGGTGGCCGACTCCAGGCCCACCCCGACATGCGCAAGACGCCCGGTGTGGACATGTCGACGGGCTCGTTAGGCCAGGGCTTCTCAGCAGGTGTGGGCATGGCGTTGGCGGCAAAGCTCGCTGACCGGCCCTTCCGCGTCTACGTGCTCTTGGGTGATGGTGAGTGCCAAGAGGGTCAAATCTGGGAGGCGGCCATGTTTGCCCAGCGCTACGCCCTCGATAACCTGGTGGCGATCGTCGACTGGAACGGCCTGCAGCAGGTCGGCTGGGATCTCAATGATCAGGCATCACGCGAGGACACCATTCCATTCGCGGTAGACAAGTGGCAAGCCTTCGGATGGCATGTGTTCACCGTCGATGGCCACGACATGGGTGCGCTGGTGCGCGCATTTGATGACGCGCGCCAGATCTCGGCGCGACCCAGCGTGATTCTCGCAAACACGATCAAGGGCAAGGGAATCCCATTCATGGAGAACGACAATGCATGGCATTCTCGGATCATCACCGAGGCCGACTATGCGGCAATCTGCGCGGAGTTGGCATCGTGAGCGCTGTATCGACGATGGAGGCCACCCGAGATGCTTTTGGCGCTGAACTGCTGGAGTGCGCAAAGCGCGATCCGTCAATCGTGGTTGTTGATGCGGATCTTGGGAATGCCATTGGGCTCGTCGAGTTCAGAATTACATTTCCTGAGCGCTATATCCTAGTGGGAATAGCGGAACAGAATGCGGTCGGAGTTGCAGCTGGACTTGCCGTATGCGGTTTCCGGCCGGTCATGACATCGTTTGCGGCGTTCGTTGCGTGTCGCAGCCTGGATCAGATTCGAGTTTCGGTCGCCCAGACCGGCCTACCGGTGGTGCTACTCGGAGGTCATTCAGGCCTCTTGGCTGGACGGCTTGGGAAGACTCATGTGGCCATGGAGGACCTTGCGATTCTTCGTTCCCTGCCAGAGCTCACCTGTGTTGCCCCGGCTGACGCCGTTGAGATGCGTCAGGCGTTGCGGGCATGCCTCATGCACCCCGGCCCCACCTACCTTCGCGCCACTCGGGATGCGACGCCCAACTTCTTTGGTGACCATCACTCGTTCATGATCGGGACGGCGTACGTCCTGCGGGAGGGCAACGACATCGCCATTCTCTCGAGCGGCACGATGACACCTCGGGCCGACAACGTTGCGGACCTCTTGGCTGAGCGTGGGTATTCCGCGACTGTGGTGCATGTGCCGACCCTGAAACCGTTGGATGAGCGGACAGTCTGGAGCGCCTCACAGGGACGACGCCTGGTGGTCACCTACGAAGATCATTCGATACTTGGCGGACTCGGATCTGCCGTTGCGGAAGTACTCAGTGCAGGCGCGCACCCTCCGTTACTTCGAATTGGCACTGACGATACATACATCGACTCCGGCCGCAATGACGATCTGTTGCGCGACCACGGGCTCGAACCAGACGAGGTGACCGACCGAATCATTTCGGCAGTGGAGAGGGGATGAACATGCCAGCTTCCCAGGTCAGCCAGACGCCCTACGACCCGTTATCTGCGGAGGCGCATGTCGACCCGTATCCGACTTATGCCTGGCTGCGCGAGAGCGCACCGGTCTATTTCTGTGAGGCGAGGGATGTGTGGGTTCTCTCGCGGTATGAAGATGTCCGTGCGGCCCTCCGGGACTGGAATTCCTTCACCAGCACCGGAGGGGTGGAGCTGGCCGACTACGTGGGGTTCTTCGGCGACGGAAACTTCCTCGAGATGGATCCGCCGCGCCATGACGTTCTCCGCAAGGTCTTCGCTCCCCGGTTCATCAACAAGGCCATCAAGTCCTACGAGCCGATGGTCCGAGCCACGGCCGTCGAGTTGCTCGAGGGTGTTGCGGGAGAGGTTGACCTTGCGGCGACCTTCACCAACCGCCTACCTGTGCTGACGATCTGCCGCCTGCTCGGACTACCTGAGGACGATGTGCAGTGGGCGGCGCAGGCCGCCATCGACATGATGACGCGGCCCCCCGACGAGGTCGGCCCGTCGGATATTGCGCAGCTCCTGCGAGCCCAATTGGTCGAGTTGTTCCTGCGCGAGGTGGACTCGAGGCGGGCTGGAGCTTGGCGCGACGACGTGCTCTCCGATGTCGCACATGCCATCGAAGAAGGCACGATGACACGCGACGAAGTCCAGGGGGTAACGCTCCTCCTCATCGCAGCGGGCATGGAGACGACGTCGAGCCTGATGGGCAACATCGTCTCCGCGGTGGCGTCAGGACAGGTGGCGGTTAAGGACCTCGTCGATCACACGGGTGACCTCCGGCTTGCCGCAATCGATGAGTTTCTGCGGCATGACTCTCCGGTGCAGTGGTTGTGTCGTGTGGCGACCGTGGATGTCGAGATTCGTGATGCACTGATTCCGGCAGGCAGCAGGGTGCTGATGTTGTACGCGTCGGCCAATCGTGACCCGGGCGTGTTCGCGGACCCCGACGTGATCGACCTGTACCGAGATGGCTCGCGCAACCTCGCCTTCGGCGAGGGCATTCACTTCTGCCTCGGGATGCCCTTGGCGAAACTCGAAACGCGCATCGGACTCGGGGAGTTGTTCACGCGGTATCCCCGCATTACGGCGACTCGTGAGCCCCGTCGTTATCCGTCCCACATCATCCGCGGATTCGACTCGATCCCGGCGCATGTCGCATGACCACCGGGGACGTGCGCCCAAGGGTTCGGCAACAACCAACAAGGAGGAAGTTATGGCAAACGCAAAGGTAATCACCCTTGACCATGTGGCGGTCATGGTGTCGGATCTGGAGCGCTCCCTGCGCTTCTACCACGATCTCCTCGGCCTGGACTTCGTCGCGTCGGAGGAGCACAACGATGGTCCGATCTCGATGATGACCGCGCTGCCCGGGGTGCACATGCGCGAGTACCGACTTCGCCCGGCCGGCGGGGTGAATGGGCATGCACGTGTGTCGGGTCAGGGATTCACGGTGGACCTCATCCAGTGGATCGCCCCGGAAAGCCCCACGGATCGCTACCCGATCAACCATGTTCCCAGTTCGCACATTTGCTTCGGTGTGGAGAGCGTGCCGGCGACGTACGAGATGCTCGTCGAGGCGGGCGTGGAGGTCGTCAGCCCACCCGTGAGATTCGATGGTGAGGGCGAGTGGCACGTGTTGTTCCTCTACGACCCGGATGGCAACCTCATCGAGCTCAACGAAATCGGCACGGGTACGCAGCACGAGCACAAGTCGAAGATGCACACCTGGAGCAGGTACTAGACCGACATGACCGCATTCCCTACGCCGTTGGTAGGCATCGTGGGCACAGGTGAAAACGCCCGGGACCACGCCGCCGCGTGCCGGGCGGTGTCCGCGGAACTCGTCGCCATCTGTGATGTCTCAGCGGAAGCCCTCGAACGATTCGGGAACGAGTTCGACTGCGCGAACCGTTATCAGTCACTCGAATCGTTACTCGACGCGCATCACCTCGATGTCCTGATCATCTCCACCTGGGGTCCGCACCACGCCCCGCTGGCACTGCAAGCGATGGATAGCCGACGATGCCGTGTCGTACTCGTGGAGAAACCAATGGCCATGAATGCGGATGAAGCCAGGGCAATGGTGACCCGGTCCCGCGAGACAGGCACCATGCTGGTCGAGGGCTTCAAGTGGAGATATGACCCCCAGCATCAGGCAGCCTTTGATTTGCTCGCCACGGGCCGCATCGGTCCAGTGCGATCAGTACACGCAGCCTTCTCCGCTCCGCTGGCGAGCGTCATGGGTGAGGACAATTGGCGATTCGATCCAACAAGGGGAGGCGGGTCGCTGTATGACACAGCCAGTTACTTGGTCCACTTCGCTCGCGCCGCAATGGGTGATGAGCCGCTCGCCGTCATGGCGACCACGGCGGACTTCGGCAATAGCGGTGCCGAGTTGAGCGCGGCCATGATCTTGGAGTTCACCAACGGCCGTGTCGCTTTACTGCAATCCAGCTATGCCCAGGCCTACCACCAGGCGGTAACCGTGATCGGAACGGAGGGCTTTTTGCGCTACACAACCCCCTTCGACTCCCGAAGTAGTCGCGATGCCGAGTTCGTCACAACGCCTCCATTGGCGGCGCGAATCGACATATATGGCGACGACTTTCGCCACCAAGTATTGGAGTTCCCTCCCTGCAATCAGTTTGAGGCACAGTTGCGCGCGATACTTGAGGCACTGCAGACCGGAGAAGGAGTCGCGGCGTCTGGCGCATTTGCGGTGGGAAGTGCGGCCACTCTCGACGCCTTGCGTGCATCAATCCGCTCGGGCCAAAAGGAACGGATCAAATATGAACTCAGGTGATGAGGGACACATAGACATCGACCAGCGCTCCCTGCGCGACCAACTCATCGACTCCCTACGCGAACGGATTATGTCTTCGGAATTGCCGCGGGGTGAGCGCCTTGACCTTTCGCGGATCGCGAGGGACTATGACGTGAGTCCCATTCCGTTACGTGAAGCCTTGATTGTTTTGGAGTCTGAGGGAGTTGTCACGTCGAAAGCCCGCCGCGGCGTTTTCGTCGCACAACTATCGGCCGAGGATCTCATCGAGATCTACCAAGTACGGGAAGCCATCGAGCTACAGGCAGTTGAGCTACTCATCACAGCAGACGATGCGGCAGCCGATGCTCGTCTCACAGCCGCGCTTGCTGCTCTAGATGCATGCTGGGATCGCGGAGATCATGACTCTGCCGTACGCGCCGACATGCGACTGCACGGCCTCGTTGCAGCGTTCTCCGGCAACGAGAGGCTGGCACGACTGGCGCAAATGATGAGTAACCAAACGCTGATCCACTTAATGCCCGTAGAGGAGTCGCACGAGATCTTGCGTGGACGACCGTCAGACCATTTCCACGCAGACATCGTGCGTAGCATCGTGCAGCGCGACATGGACAGTGCCCGGTTGGCAATTCGTGATCACTACAGGTGGTCACAGGAACGATTAGTGGAGCCGACGCTGGGACTATGGCAAGGAAAGCCCGCTAGCGCCAACCGCGCTGATGGCACCGGATCCGAGTCAAGCTAGACCGGAGGTTCGCTAGGCCCTGATTTCCGAGTTTGGGACGACGGAGGGTGTGTCCATGCTCGCTGGCCAGCGGATCATCAGTGACGCGATCGAGATGCACAGGGCTGCGATCGCGGTGATGATCACTAGGATCACGGCACTGTTCTCCTGGAACACTTCGAAGATAATCGGGCCGAATGCAGCGGTGGCCATAGTGATCGCGCCGAACATCCCCCGGATCTCACCAACATGCTTGGTACCGAAGTACTTGGGCAACGCTGCAAGGGCATAGCCGAAGAAGACACCGGTCGCCATTCCGAAACAGATTCCGAACAACAGTAGGGAGTCGATCGCATCGAGATTGAATCCCCACCACATCGTGAAAACCAACTGCGCCATGGCGGCCGGCACGATCCACCGCATACGGAATCGATCGACGAGGGCAGAGATGATCAGGATGAAGACACCGTTTCCGATCATCTGGGGCAGTAGGTTCCGCGCGGCCTCGGCCGCAGTGGCACCTTGATCGATGAAGATCACGGCCTCATGGAACAGGTACCCCGTGGTGGCGAGCGCAATGAGCCCCGCACCTACCGTGATCACCCAGGCAAATCCGGTTCGATAGGCCTCACGAGCTGTGACACCGGTGAGTTCCTCATGCACAGGCCCCACAGGATCATGCATCCCCGTTGGGACCTTGCCGTCTGGGTACTGGCCGATCTCCCCGGGATGGTCCACGACACCCCAGATCGCAATCGGGAGGAGGACCACGCATGCAAGTGCAGCAAGAACGAGGAATCCGGTGACGATGCCGATGCGTTCGATCACGACGCTCAGTCCGTAAGCGAGCAGGGACAAAAGAGCAGAGCCAATCCCTACCAGGATCCCCAGGGCCAAACCACGTCTGCGGGAGAACCACCAGGCGACGAGGACCGACGCGCCGAGCCAGAGGACGATGCTTCCGATGAGTCTCACCGCGAGCAGGGCACTGATCGCGACGTACCGGTTCGGGACGAGAGCCAACACGCAGAATGCGATGGCATAGGTCAAGGTCGCCGCAATCAGGATGCGACGAGCACCGTGCTCGTCCATGAAGCGCCCCAAAACCGGCATGAGGAAGGCGCCACCGAACGCTCCGACGAGAAAGATCAGGGATACATCTCGCGAAGTCAAGTCCATTTGCCCCGTGAGGGGCAGTAGAAGAACCGAGAATCCTTGGGTCTGTCCGATCGCGGTCCACGCGAAGACGACCACGGCCATGGCGAGAATCCACCACCCGTAAAAGCCGCCGGGACTTCGGACTCCACGGCGCAGACTTGATCGCCTGACGGTTTGGTCGATGGTCACGGCGACCAGATCACCGGTACCTTCTCCATCGCCTGGCCCACGGCCTCCGGACCGGCCCCCAGATACCCGCCGTCCACGTTGAGCTCGGCACCGGTGATGAACGATGCCCTATCGGATAACAGGAAGACGATCGCATCCGCGATCTCCTCCGGATCGGCCATGCGTCCCCAGTACTGGAACTCCGCAGCGAAGGCATCGGCGCGCTCACGAGAACCGTAGCGACGTTCGATGTTGCGGCTCCACGTCCAACCTGGGAGCACCGCGTTGACTCGGATTCGGTCGGAGGCCAGCGCCTGCGCAGAGTTTCGCGACAGCCCCAGAAGCGCCGCCTTGGTCGTGGGGTAGAGAACACGGCCTGGTTGAGACCGATACCCGCTGATCGAGGACACGATTACAACCGCTCCACCGCCACGGCGCTTCATGTGTGGAGCGCAGAGATTGATCAGTCGTGCAACCGAGATGACGTTCACATCGAAGATGCGCTGCCATTCTTCGTGTGTCGCAAGGACACCAGGGTCGGCAAAGATCGCCGCAGCGGTGACGAGCAAGTCCACGCCGCCGAAACGCGACACGGCGCCTTCCACGACGTCCCCGAGGTACGCATCATCCGCGACATCACCGGGTCGCACGAGGAGCTCTTCACCCCACCCGAGGTCGGTCAGGTAGTGGGTGTTGGTCTCGGTGTCGCATGCCACGATGCTCGCACCGGAGTCGAGGAGTTGACGAATGGTCTCGATACCGATGAGCGACGCGGCACCGGTGATGATGGCCACCTTGCCCGCCAAGGGCTGCCTCCCAGGGGGCTCACCCGATGTCATCGACGCTCTCTCTTACGCCCATCGTTGGTGCTTCTTCTCCGCTTCGTGTTCACCACGCGCCACCCGGACATCCGGCCGCACACTCACCTCGGGCACGCCAACCTCCCACCACGCACTGCCCTCGAGCCAGGCGTACTGCTGCACCGGAATCACCAACCCGTAACTGCGATCGGATGCCCGAGCACGTGCGAAGGCAGCAGGAAGGTCTGCGATAGACGGTACGAACTCTGCTCCCGCACCCATGGCACTGATGTGTTGGACGAAGTCCACCCGGGCATCCCGCACACGGCGGCTCGACGAGTAGAGGTTGTTGAACTCCGCTCCGCCCGTGTTGACCTGGAGGCGGTTGATCACCGCGAATCCACCGTTGTCGCACACGATGAAGATCACCTTGTGTCCCGACAGTACGGTGCTGAATACGTCCGAGTTGGCCATCAGGTACGAGCCGTCCCCCATGAAGGCGAGCACCTCGCCGCCAGCCGCGCGGGCGGAGTCCGCCAAAGCCATGCTCGCGCCCCACGCACCCGAAAGTTCGTATCCCATTGTGGAGAAACCCCACTCGGAATCGAAGCTGTTCGGGGAAAGTGAGTTCCATGCCATGGTGAGTTCGCCGATGATGCCGCCAGCGGCGCACACCACGTAGTCTTGAGGCAATGCGAGAGCGTTGCACTCCTGGATGACTTGGCCGTACGAGGGCGGGTCGAGATCGGCCTTGTCGCGCCAACCCTCGAGATAGCTCGCCCACTCAGCGTTGTGCGCGTGCGCCTTCGTCAGCCAGGCTTCATCGGCTGAGTACGAGCCGAGTCCGGCATCAAGGGCCCCAAGACTGACGAGAGCGTCACCAATTACCGCGCAATCGGTGCGCTTCATTGCATCCCACCGATTAGTGTTGATCAGGATGAACCGGGCCTCCGGTTGACGGAACAGTGTCCACGAACCAGTCGTGAAGTCCTGCAATCTAGTACCAACGGCGAGGATGACGTCCGCTTCCTCGGCAACCTTGTTGGCGGATGCAGCTCCGATCACCCCGATCGTGCCGACGAGGTTGGGATTACTCGCTGGGACGGTGGCCTTCCCCGCCGCAGTCTCGGCAATCGGGATTCCGCGGCGGGCCGCAAAATCAGCCAGGACATCGTTGGCTCGGGAGTATCGGACCCCGCCACCGCTGATGATCAACGGGCGCTTGGCCTTCGACAGGATAGAAATCGCCTCAGCGATATCCCGATGATCGGGTGCAGGCCTCCGGATGTAGTGGACGCGGGTCTCGAAGAATGCGACCGGGTAGTCGTACGCCTCGGCCTGAACATCTTGGGGCAGTGCGAAGAAGGCGGGTCCACAGTCGGCCGGGTCCAGCATTGTCGCCAATGCCTGGGGAAGCGAGCGGATGATCTGCTCCGGTCGGTTGATGCGATCCCAGTAACGGACCACCGGCTTGAATGCATCGCAGATCGACACGGTAGGGTCGACGAACGTCTCGATCTGCTGGAGGACAGGATCCACAGCACGATGTGCGAAGTAGTCCCCGCACAGCATCAAAAGCGGAATGCGGTTGACGCTCGCCACGGCCGCGGCCGTCATCAAGTTGCTGCAGCCAGGCCCCACGGACGTGGTGGCGATCATGATCTGTTGGCGAAGCATTGCTTTCGAGTAGGCGATTCCAGCCAATGCCATGTACTGCTCGTTTTGACCACGCCACGTCGGAAGATGGTCCTGAACCGGCTCGAGTGCCTCCGCCAGAGACGTCACGTTGCCGTGGCCGAAGATGCCGAATGTCCCAGCAAAAACCGGGCTTTCAACTCCGTCGACGTCGATTTGCTGAGCAATTAACCATCGAACGATTGCCTGGGCCGTAGTCAGACGTACCGTGTCCATGACTCCTCCACTTCGTTCACCGCCGGCTAGTAGAGGCCACCCGCGGCCTCTGATGCCTGTTCCCGGGCGCGGGCAACCTGCTGCGTGTATCCAGACCCCAACCACACCGAGTCACTACCGATGGAACACATCCGGTACCCCAGCGCAACCTTGTCCCGGGCATCGGCACCCGACAGGGAGTGGATCGCGGGTATGCGCGCATGTGACCGACAGCCATCGACGATGCGCGACAGGAGAGCGTCCAATTCCGGAGAGGACTTCCCGGGTGGCATTCCGTGAGTCAGCGCGAGATCAGCTGGACCGACATAGACCCCGTCGATTCCGGGGACCGCGAGGATGCCGTCAAGGTTATCCATCGCTTCCTTCGTCTCTATCTGGACCAGACACAGGATCTGCTGATTCACCCACTCCGTGTCGATGTCGATGTGCAGTCGAGCCCGGATGGGGCCATAACTGCGCTCACCCAGGGGTGGGTACCGGCAGGAACGAACCGCATCCTCGGCCAGCGCAACCGTGTTGACCATCGGGAAGATCAGGCCCATCGCCCCGGCATCGAGTGCGCGCTGCGCGATCCCGTGGTCACCGAAGGGGATGCGGACCATCGGCACGGCACCCGCCAGGCTAATCGCCTGCAGCATCGACACCAGATCGGAGTAACCGGTCAGGCCGTGTTGCATGTCCACGACCGCGTAGTCGACTCCACTGGATCCAACTAACTCCGCTGCGAAGGAAGTCGGCAAGGTGCACCAACCGCCGAAAAGGGGTTCTTGGGTCTGCAGTCGAGAACGGAGAGGGTTTCCCTTGGGCGATGCCATTAGGGGCCACGCTCCTCACCTGTACGCCTATATAAAGGTGTCGAATCGGCTGCAATGATCCCAAGGCGAGAATTCGTTGTCAACTGTTGACACTAATTCGATTTACGACGCGGTCTCTTTGGCGCCACTTCCGGGGGCACCTTGTCGACGAACGGCTCGGAAGCTCGCCATCGCGCGTGCCGGTAGTGCTCGGCGATGGCCGTTCGGACTGCCTCCGCATCACCCGCCACGACCGCGTCGAAGATCGCGTAGTGCAGAGCGCGCATCTCCGTCCACCCCACGAGGGGCCAACGCGACGGATCTATGGCTCGAACATGATGACGGTTCTGCGACAACATCTGCCGATAGATGCCGGAGAACCGTGAGTTGCCCGAGAGGTCAACGAGTGCTTGATGAAAGTCGAGGTCGTGATTTCTCGCAGATTCGAACTTACCTTGTTCCTTCTCAACCTCGATGGTCTTCAAGAGATCCCCGAGTTTACGAAGGTCCGCCTGGGAAATCTCATCCCCGAGGAGGCAGACTTCCACCGCGGCAAAAGTCTCGATCGCCTCGCGGACACTGAGGACCTCTTCGAGGTCGACTATGGAGGTGGTGCCGACCACAGTCCCATGACGACGAGTGCTGACGACTATGCCCTCGTTTTCCAAGGCCATGAGAGCTTCGCGGACGGGACCTCGGCTTACGCCCCAGCGGTCGGCCAGCTCCGCAGTGATGAGCCTGGTACCCGGGGCCATCTCCCCGGACAGTATGGACACACGTAACTCGTCGGCGATTTGTTCCCATAGGTGCCGCTGACGGATCGGACTGACGCTATGAACTTCGGACACGTCGGCTTCTCCATTCCTCACGTCTTGCAACACTGGACGGCACAGTATCGCGATCGCTGCCCTACTCGCCAATCAAGAGGGACCAGCATCTAGAGGTTCTCTGGCATCACCCGGTAGAGCGCTGGTTCACCCGCAAGGACGCGCGCCGCGTTGGCCGCCGTCATCGCTGCTCGCCGGGTCATGGTGGCGCGGGTGGCGGCCGCCCAATGCGGGGTTACTGCAACGTTGGGCATGTCGAGCAGCGGGCTGTCCAGGGGCAGTGGTTCAACCTCGAACACGTCGAGTCCAGCTCCACCGAGTTGACCCGAGCGAAGGGCGTCGACCAGCGCTCCTTCGTCAATCAAGGGCCCTCTGGCCACATTGAGAACTATTGCCCCCCGCTTCAGTTGACCCAGCGTCGTCGCGTTCAAAGTGTGGCGGGTCTTAGAAGTGAGCGGTAGGTGCAGGGAGATCACGTCGGCCTGATTCAACGCACGCGAAAACCTCGCGATGTTGAGGTACTCGTCGATGCCGAGGTCTTCGGCCTCCACGGACAGTTCGTCGAGGACATCGACGCCTACGACCCTCATGGCGAAACCGCGAGCCATCCTGGCAAGTTCACGTCCGCTCGTGCCCACTCCCACGATCACCATCGTCTTGCCATGCAGTTCCGCGGCGTTCCCATCGAAGAAGTGCTGGTCGAGGAGAGCCGGTCGGGCGAGGCTCGCCTGCTTGACCACGGATAGAAGGAGGAACATCGCATGCTCGGCAAGCGGAATGGATGTGGAGTTACCTGGGATACGGGCCAGCGGGATGCCGGCCGCCATGACCTCATCCAACGCGAGGTGATCCAAGCCGTAGCCCACCACCTGCCACAGTTCGACGCCCGCAGCTTGGGCTGCCGCTATGTGCTCCGGTCTACCCCAGCCACCGATATCGATGACCACCCTTTTGCCATCGAATTGTGGCCCCAGAGGTAGGTCGGCGGTGAAGAAGTCGGATTCGATGCCCTGTTCAGCCAGCGCGGCAAGCAACTCGGAGTAGATCGGTTCCAGGGCGGAGGCGGCCACGTGCACGACAAGTACCTCACTCATGGTAGGTCAACCACCCCTCGCCTCAGTCAGAGCAGCTTGTCCGCCAGCTTGGAGGAATGCGGTATCCCCACCGATGCCCACGTAGTCGAATCCGGCCTTGGCTGCCTGAGCTGCAGCAACGCCACTCCCCACCTGGATGCCGGAGAAACGACCATTCGCCTTCGCCGTACCGCAAATGGTGGAGAGTGCCTCCTGGAAGGACTCCGGCACCGATGAATCCTGACCGGCTACCGCGTACAGGTCCGCCATGATCGGTCCGCCGCCCAAACTGATGGACAGGTCGTTCGGGCCCACGAACACCCCATCCACTCCCGGGGTTCGCGTAATCATGTCGACGTTCGCCAAGCCCCCGACGGATTCAATCATCACCAGACACAAAAGATCCGCGTTGGCCGCGGACAGATCGGCTCCGTAGGGAGCGCGATACGGACCGAAACTCCGGATTCCTTCCGGTGGGTAGCGACACGCGGCCGCGGCTCGCAGAGCACCCTCAACGTCCTCGATGTACGGGAAAATGATCCCTTCCGCGCCCGCGTCCAGGGCACGCTGGGCACCCGAGTAGTCCTCGAATGGCACCCGAACCAGCGGCGTAACCGCGTGATGGCGCAAGATCAAACACAACTCGGGCAGGTCTCGATACGTGGCCAGTCCATGTTGCATGTCGATGAACACCCAGTCGAACCCGGATCGGGCTACCTGTTCCATGGAGAACGGGTGCGGCAGCGCAGTCGCGGTGCCGTAGGCCGCGCTGCCGGATTCGATGAGAGAGCGAAGTCGGCCTCGATGAGGTGCGGTCACGCTGGACGGACCCGCTGAAGGTCCCGACCGGGAATCGACGCGATCAATTGCTTCGTGTAGTCCTGCTGGGGGTTGTCGAAGACCTCGATCGTCGGACCACTCTCGACGAACACCCCGTCCTTCATCACGTAAACCCGCTGAGTCAGGTACCTGATAACACCGAGATCGTGGGACACGAGGGCAATGGATAGACCGCCATCGAGCAACCCCTTGAAGAGATTCAGCAATTGCGCTTGCGCACTTTGGTCGATAGCCGAGGTGGGTTCATCAGCCAGCAAGACTGCGGGTTGGGCAGATAGGGCACGGGCCACGCTGACCCGTTGCCGCTGCCCTCCAGACAACTGTCGAGGCTTCTTCTTCGCGTCCCGTTCACTGATGCCCATCGCCGCCAGGAGTTCGAGACTGCGAGCAACCGCGTCCGCTCGGGAGCCGACACCGTGAACACGCACCGCCTCAGAAACGGCGGACAGCGCGGTCATTCGAGGATTCAAGCTTCCGTACGGATCCTGAAACACCATCTGGACGAGTCGCCGCTTATCACCTCGGTAGGCCTTGCCGCGCTCGTAGATCGATTCGCCCCCGAAGAGCACTTCGCCTGAGTCAGGCCTTTGGAGACCCGCGAGAACGCGCGCCAACGTGGACTTTCCGCTGCCAGACTCCCCCACGATGCCAACGGCCTCGCCCTGGTTGATTTGCAATGAGACGCCTCGCACCGCGTGCACGGCACGGGACCCGGAACCGAAAGACACGGACACATCACGTGCCTCGATCAACGCGTCACTCACTCGTGCCTCCCAGGAGTTCGGTGTGGAGGCAGGCGCTCCAGTGGGCAGGTTTGAGTTCGACGAGGGCAGGGTTCTGACCGAACGTGCAGTCCTCCTGCACGAATTCGCAGCGTTCCGCGAACCTGCAGCCAGGTGGCCACTCCCCGACAGCCGGTGGATTGCCCTTGATCGTCACTAGCGGTGCACCGGGAGTCGCGATGTCAATGCGCGAACGATTGAGCGCGATCGTGTAGGGATGCATCGGGGCTCGAGCCACGTCGGAGACGGATCCCACCTCCACGCATGTGCCAGCATGCATCACCACGAGTCGATCACACACCTCATCGATCAATGCGAGATCGTGTGACACCAACACCACGGACATCTTGAACTCGGAACGGATCTCCTGAAGCAGGTTCATTATTTCCGCCTGGACGGTCACGTCCAGTCCTGTCGTGGGCTCATCGGCAACCACGATGTCGGGATCCTGCGCAATCGCTGCGGCGATCATCACCCGCTGGCGCATTCCACCGGACAATTGGAAGGGGTACTGGTCGTAGACCACCTCCGGCCGGCGGATGTGCACTAGGTCGAGCAACTCCATCACCCGCTTGCGTACATCCTTTTCCTTGCGTTTCCGGTTCCGGCGCACAGCCTCGCCCAATTGCTTACCCACGGTCATGACGGGATTGGGGCCGGTCAGCGCGCTTTGAGGTACGTATCCGATCCGGTTCCCGCGCACGGGACGCCATTGGCGCTCATCGAGCTTCGCGAGATCCATGCCGTCGAACATGACGGACCCAGCGAAGATGGATGCACTTCGCCGCTTCAAGGTTCCGATCAGACTCCGGCACACCATGGTCTTGCCGGATCCCGACTCACCCACCAAGCCGAGGATCTCGGCCCTACGGATATCAAAATTCGCGCTGTCAACGATGATGAGACGATCCTTACGCGTCCTTTGGATGCCGATGACGAGATCGCGGATAACCACCAACGAATCCGAGGTTTCAGCAGATGCTGGATTCACGCTCATGACTTCACGTCCCGCTCGCGCCGCGTGAGGCCCTCCGCGATGAAGGACAACGACACGCCGGCCCAGCACAGTGCCAGACCCGGGAAGATAACTGGCCACCACGCTATCTGCAGGGTGGGACGCCCATCGCTGATCATTGCGCCCCACTCCGGCGTCGGGGGCTGGGCACCGAGGCCCAAGAACGACAGCCCCGCGATGAGAAGGATCACGAGGATCAGATCGCTGAGTGCGTAGGCAGTCGTCTCCGAGGACACGTTCGGCACCAAGTGCTTCAGAAGGATTCGTCGCTTGGAGTAACCGAGGGTCTGTGTTGCTTCGATGTAGCCCTGCTGTTTAACAACGAGCGCGCGCGTTCGAGCGAGCCTGGCATAGCGAGCCCAGTTGGTCAGGGACAACGCAATGACCACGCTTTGCAGTCCGGGCCCCAGGAGCGCAATCAGCGCAATTGCGAGAACCAGGAGAGGGAAGGCATTGATTCCGTCGATAATCGATCCCACGATTCCGTTCAGGGCCTTACTGCGACTCACAGCCAAGCCGATGCCGATGATCGTTCCAATCGCGAACGGAATCAAGACGCCGAGCAGAGCAACACCGAGGTCGAGGTAGACAGCCGAGAAGACTCTGACGAATACGTCGCGCCCCAGGCCGTCAGTGCCGAACCAGAAGGTTCCGGACGGTGGCAGGAAAGGAACGTCAACGGAATCAGCGACCGTGTACGGCGATAACCAAGGAACGAGGAGTCCCATGAGCAGCAACACGGCCAGCATGGCGAGACCAACGATGAGCCCCAGCGTTCCGTCCTTAAGGCGACGCGCACGCTTGGGGGTAGGCACTGTTCCTTCGACGTCGAACCAATCTGCGGTTCCGGCGTTGATCAAGGTCATGTGAGCTTCACCCGCGGATCCAGCAGACTTGCGACGATGTCGCCGAGCAGACTCAAGAACACCACGAGAACACCGAACACGAGGATGATGCCCTGCACGACCGGGTAGTCGCGCAAAGTGACCGCGGTGACCAACTCCCGACCGATTCCCGGAAGCGCGAAGATGATTTCCAGGATGACCGTGGAGCCCACCATCACGCCCATCATGTAGCTCAGCAGAACTACAGTCGGAGCGAGAGACGGGCGGAGAACGTAAAACCAGTAGAAGCGAACCGATCTCACGCCACGGATGACTCCCGTCTCGACGAACTCCTCGTCGAGGGTGTCCAGGATTGAGCTATAGAGAACTCGGGAGAGCACCGGTACCAGCACAACGCAGTTCACTAATGAGGGCAACCACAGATACTTCATGTTCGCGGGAAAAGACGTCTCGTAGCCGAATATCGGGGCGATACCCCAGACGAGTCCGAACTGGTAGAGCAGGAGGAGGGCTACGAGGAATGACGGCAAAGCAAGACCGATCGCCGTCAGGGTGCGGAAGGCGTATGGCAGTCCTGGGATCCTGGCGAGCGCGATGAACATCGCCAGTGGGATGGAGATGACCAAAGTCATCAAGACCGTGGTCATGATGAGCCACAAGGTCACTGGCAGGTTGGTGCGCAGCATCTCCGTTACCGGTATGCCAGAGATAAGGGAGGCTCCTAGGTCACCTCGAAATAGGCCAGTGAAGTAGTTCCAGAACTGGGTCAGGGGATCCACGTTCAGGCCGAGCCGTTCGCGCAGTGCCTCGACCGCCTCCGGGGTCGCATCCGCCCCTAGTGCAGCCGTGACCGGATCACCCGGTGATAGTCGAATGAGCAGGAAGGCCACGACCATGACCCAGAAAGCGACGATCACCGCGCGACCGATCCGTCGAAGGACCTTCTCCCACGCCGGTTGCTGCCGCGGCCCCTCAAACTCAGGTGAGGTCGCCGGGATCGCATCCGTCTGCAAGTCCCCATTGGGGGAATTCACTCTTTACCCTCCCTTGTCCACCGATATCACCGAAAGCCTCGCCTCGATCCCGAGTTCACTCGGGAAGTGCCGATCACTTGGCCCACCCAAAGGTGGGCCGACCGGTCGTTCCCCGGTCGGCCCACCCCGCGGGGGTCAGCCCTTGGATCTACCGCTGCTTGGCTCCGGTGTTGAAGCCGGCAGGACCCTTCTGGGTACTGAGCAACGGGTTGGTTGCCACATACAGCCACTCACCCGGGATGGTTGCGCTCATCAGACCCTGCGGAAGGCGAGTACCGCTGATCACTGCGCGGTCCGCAATCGGGATGTGCACCGAGCTGTTGTAGGCGGCAACGTTCGCCCTCCGCAACGCGGCCCTCGCCGATGCCGGATTCGCAGCTGACCCGAGGGTTTCGATCGCGGCCACGAGCGGCGGATCGTTCACCTTGGACCAGTTCTGCCACGCTCCACCCTGGCCGAACCAGTTGGCAAGCTGCAGATACGGCGTCGGAGCGTTATTGCCCGAGAACTGCATCTCGTAGTTGCCAGAGTTCAGATCGGCAATGGCCACCGTGTCCTGCTTGGCAGTGATCTTGGCGTTGATGCCCACCTTTGCCAGATCCTGTGCGATCAACTGTGCAGCCTCAACCCAGCCCGGACGGGCCCACACGATGAGTTCGAAATTGAACCCATTCGGGTTGCCGGCCTCGCCCAGCAGTTTGCGTGCTAGAGCCAGATCCTGCTTCCCATCGTTGGGCAACACGCACTGGTGGTAGGGGTTGCCCTTGATGAACGTCTGGGAACACGAGGGAAGGACCGTCCCGAAGAAAGCAACCTTGGCAACCTTCTGGCGATCAATCGCCGCCGAGATGGCCTGACGGTTCTTCTGGTTGAGCAGCGGAGATCCTTCCTTGGCCATGTTCGTGGTCAACTGATACGTACCCGGAAGGGCATGTGCCCACCACTTAACCGTGTTCTTGTCCAAGTCCTGCACACCCTGGTACGCGAGGTCAAAGACGTAGTCCACCTGGCCGGACTGCAGTGCGAGCTTGCGAGTCGCTGCGTCCGGGATCGCTACGTAGGTGATCTGCGTCATGCGAGGCTTCGCCCAGTAGTTCGGGTTGGGAATCTGGACCATGACATCCGCACCTGGGGTCCATGACTGGATCATCATCGGGCCGGCACTGACCGGATTTCGCCAGTAGTTCGGATCCTTGAGTTTCTCAGTCGGGTTCAGGTACATCGACTGGTTGGCCATCAGCCAGTTGAAGTCGGGCATCGGCGTCTTCAAGGTCCAGGTGACGGTCGTGGGGCTCGTGGCAACGACGTTAGCGACCTTTGCGAAGAACGATGTTGACTGCCGAGCTTCCACTTGCTTTTGCCAGGCCGTGACGACGTCCTGGGCTACCAGCGGCGTTCCGTCGGAATACCTTAGACCCGACTTGAGCGTCTGGAAGACGGACAGGCCGTCCTTGGAGACGTCCTGCTTCGCCAACAAGTCCATGCGGGGAATCAGGTTCTCGTCGAATCTCCATAACAGACCCTGTATTGGGTATGCGACCTGATAATCGGTCACTGCGCGAGGCTTCGTCGGGTCCAAGTTCGCGATCTTGGACACCGTCGCCATGGTGACCGCCTGGCATTGAGATTTGCTGAGAGCGGTCTTGATATTGCAGTTCGGTCCCGTCGCGGCGGTTGCGGCCGTCGAGGGGAGAACGGCCGCAACGAGTGCCGTGATGGCACCTGCAACAGCGACCTTAAGGAGCCGATTTCTCATGCGGTTCGCCTTTCGTTTACTTCGTGGTAGTTGACACGCATTCGGAGTCAACTGTCAACAATCTGCCTTGTCAAGGAGTTTGCCGAGATTCCCCATGGGCGGACCTGGTAGGTCAATGGGGCAACCGGTCCACCCGGTATAGCGGCTCGAGGCCTTCTGCGAGGCGGTCGAGATTGATGGCCGATCCTTCGGCACGACGCCTAGCCGTCCCGTCCGTCACCCCGGCGGTGTGTGGGGTCACGATGATTCCGGGGGTATTGAGCAAGGCTGAGGTGTTGCTCGGTGGCTCCTCGGTGGCCACATCCGTTCCTGCTCCTGCGATCCGGCCATCGCGGACTGCCTCAATCATCGCGTCCTCGTCGACGAGGGCGCCTCGAGCGACATTGACGATGATGGCCGTCGGCTTCATCAGGGCGATACGCCGGGCATCGAGGATGTGACGGGTCTCCGGGGTAACGTGCAGGTGCAAGGAGATCACATCGGCTTGCGGGATCAGTTCATCGAGCTGGGCTGCGGGGAAGACCGCGTCGGCACCCCACGCCTCTCGGGTAGCGTCGTCGACATCGAGGACGTCGGTAGCCAGTACTCGCATTCCGAATCCCTTGGCTCGCCTGGACAATTCCCTTGCACTCGCACCAAAGCCGATGCACAGCAGGGTCTGTCCGGCGAGTTCGAATCCGAGCGGGTGGTACATCAGTCCATTCGCCAGGTTGACCAATTGTTGGGGGTAATCGCGCCGCACCAGCATCATGAGCAAGATCGCGTGCTCAGCCAGTGGGATAGCACTCATCGGTCCAGGACAGTTGGAGATCATCACCTGGCGCGTCGACCAGTATTCGAAGTCGAAGTGCTCCATTCCCGTACCCATGATCTGCCAGAATCTCACCTTGGGGGCGGCATCCAGCATTTCTCGTGTCCCCCACGACCCACCTAGGTCCACTACGGCGTCCACATCGGCGAATTGCGGTGCCAATTCCTTCGTGTCGTCGTAGATGGTCAGATTGTGGCGGGGTCCGATCGCGACGATCACCTCTCGCTCCCATGCCGGGTCGGCACCCTTGCCAGGCAGGTAGATGACATTGAGACGATTTCCCATGAAATGCTCGCTCCTTCGTATGCGCTCATCTAGGATTGCAGATTGTCAACAGAATCCTAGTCACGAACGTCGCGGCTGGTCGGCCCTTTGGAGGAATCGTGTTGCGAGCACTGGACAAGGCGAAGCGACTCAAGGACCGGATGTACGCAGGTGAGCCCGTGCTGGGCACCCAACTCGCCCTCCAGGACCCGGCTTCCATGGAGATCTTCGGTCGTGCGGGTTTCGACTGGGCCTCCGTCGACACCGAACACTCCGCCCAGAGCCTCATCACAGTGCAAGCGATGATGCAGGCGGCACTCGGCTGGGATGTCGTTCCCTTCGTCCGTCCGCTGATCTTCGATCACGACGAGATCCGCCGCTTCCTCGATATCGGAGCAAGCGGATTGCTCTGCCCGTTCATCGAGACCGCAGAGGACGCCAAACGGCTCGTCGATGCGTGCCGCTACCCACCCCGGGGCACGCGTGGCTGGAATCCGCTGCGCGCGAGCGCGTACCACCTTTCCGATGACGACTACATGGCCGCCTACGAGGATTCCTTGATCGTGCTAGTCATCATTGAATCCAAGAAGGGCGCCGAGAACGCGGAAGAGATCCTCGCTGTGGATGGCATCGACGGAGTGACCGTCGGTCCCATGGACCTTTCTATGGATCTCGGCGTCTTCAAACAGTGGGACGACCCGAGCTACATCAAAGCCGTCGAGCAGATCCGAGCCGGTGCATTAGCCACCGGCAAGGCGCACGGTTCCGGGGTGTACGACGAGGAGAGTGCCAAGCGCGCTATAGCCAACAAGGAGACGATCCTGCTCACATTGAGCGACACCGGCGTCCTCGGTTCGGGCGCGACGAAACTCGGAATGGATCTGCGCTCGGCGATTGCGGCTACCCGATGAGCCGAGAGCGCGTCCTGGTCATGGACTATGCATGGCCCGATCTTGCACTCGAGACGCAGATCCTCGACGAGGCAGGATTCGATCTGATATCGGTCGTCGATGACGGCCGTCCGGCGATCGATCTCGTAGCAGACTGTTCAGCGATCATGACGTGCTGGGCCCAGGTCCCTGCCGAACTCCTACGAGCAGGGCGCAACCTTCGGACAGTCGCGAGATTCGGTGTGGGTACGGACAACATCGATGTAGTTGAGGCTCGTCGACTCGGTCTGGAGGTCACATACGTCCCGGACTACTGCATGGAGGAAGTCTCGGACCACGCCGTCGGCTTGGTCCTGGGATGGTTTCGCGGAATCGTTCCGCTGGATCGGATGATCCGAGCCGGGGCTTGGGACCCATCCGCAGCGAAACTCCGTCGAATGTCCTCGCTGACCATCGGAGTGTGGGGCTACGGACGCATCGGGCGCCGAACTGCGGAGAAGTTCGCCGCCCTCGGCTGCCGGGTAGTCGCCCATGATCCGTTCGCTCCGGCCGGCCCACCGGCCGAACTCATGGAACTCGATCGGCTCCTGGGCGAATCGGACGTGGTCACGCTCCACATGCCCGCATCGCCTGTTGATCCGTTGGTCACCGAATCGGTCCTGAAGCAGATGAAGCCCGATGCGCTGCTCGTGAACACCGCCCGGGGCACGTTGGTAGACAATGATGCACTCATCGCAGCGCTTGCACGCGGCGACATTGCTGGCGCTGCGCTCGACGTGGTCGCGGGCGAACCCGACATACCGGCAGCACTGGTAAACGATCTCAACACGATCCTCACTCCGCATGTTGCTTTCTCATCACGTGAATCCGTGATTGAACTGCGCACGCGAACTGCCGAAGATGTGGTCCGGGTCCTTCGCGGTGACCAAGCACGCAACCCCTTCCCTGGGTGAGGCATCCAGCAAGAAGCCGAACTGCCCTCAAAAATCTTGACGCGCAAGCACAAGGGTCATAACCGGGGGTTTACCTCGAGACCTCCGCGTTCGGACGACTCGTACGCAGCCTTGATGACTTGCGCAACTTGCAACGCATCTGCGGCCGTGACTCCAGCGGCGGGCGCACCTCTCATCGAAGCAACCCACTCCTGGGCCTCGCGCTCAAAGAACGTCAAGTTGCCGATTTGGGGAAGTTCCGAATACGGAGATGGACGTCCGACGAAGGGCACGGCGAAGGCCCCTTCGCTCCAACGTGTCCATTGACCGGGCGTGTGAGCGTCATCCGATGATTCACAGACATCGATCAGGCCTGGTAGCACCCCGAATCGGAGCAGCCCGGCTTCGCCGTAGAGCGTCAACAGTGAGGTTTCGTAGAAGCTCATGCGGTCATACACGGTGAAGGTGAAGCTCACAAGCTTGTCAGGGTAGATCAACGTGAGGGCGGCGACGTCCTCCTGGGACCGCTCATCAGACCAACGAGGAAGCTTGGCGATAGTCGCGCGCACACCTTGAGGAAACCCGAGAAGTTCGACGAGCAGGTGGATCTGATGACAGCCGATGACCCACAGGCCTCCACCCATGTCGGCCGGGTTGTTGAGGTGCTGCGACAGTTGTTCGCCAGTGATGCTCGCCCCGTGCACGTGGGCCATGCTGATGCGTCCGATGGCGCCCTCGGCCAATTTGCTCTTCGCCCGCGCGAATGCCTCGCCGTAGTGGAAGTTGTACCCCACTCGGATCGGTCGGTTGGGATGCTGCTCCTCCGAGGCCGCGAGCTCCTTCAGATCGGATAGATCCGCCCCACCCGGCTTCTCGACCAGGACGGCCTTGCCTGCCCCGTGAGCCAGAACTCCGAGCCGGGCCATGTCGACGCTTCCTGAGTGCACCAGGACTCCATCGATCGAGTCATCCGCCAGTACGTCGTCCAGGGACACGGAACGTGCGCCGACCTCGGAGGTGAAGGAGGCCAAGGTCGCTGGATCCGGGTCCCACGCACCGACGATCTCCACTCCCTAGAGTTGCTCGAAGACCCAATAGCGGCCCGAGGAGTGGGGGTGGGAGATGCCGAGGAAAGCGACGCTGACGGGGTCCATGACTCCTCCGATGCTCTCAGTGAGGTGATCTGAGAATGTCCAGAACAGGAGTGCAACCCTGAGTACTCACACCTATTCGAACCGGTAACGGCTAGGACTATATAAATTCCGTTAGCACTCAGAGTCCATTCTGACGAATCCGCCCCGGATGGAGGCCCCGATGTCCGTCGTGACGATTCCCGATGCTCAGTTGACCCGCGAGGAAATCATTCAGCGAAACCTCGAAGTCGTGGAGGCCCACTTCCACAACGAAACTCCTGACAAGGTCCACGAGGCCGTGGCTCTCTACACTGACGACATCGTGTGGGAGGGGCCTGCCCGAGGCCTCGTGTTCCTCAATGCCGAGGATGCGCTTGCTGGATACCACGACATCTTCTCGTCTCTCCGGATCCTGAGCCACACGCATCTCCGACGCTTCGCCACGGAGGATGTCGTATTCGACGACTGCATCTACGAGTGCGAGTACGTCGAGGATCACATGGAGAACTTCCCATTCCCCGCTGGCACGAAGGTTCGTATGCGGCTTGCCCACATCTTCGAGATGCGGGATGGCAAGATCGCCAAGGAAATCGCCTACGAGATCATCCGGCGCGTGGGCGACCCCAATGATCGGGACTTCATCCCCGAGGGTTCTCCCGTCACGGTTTTCGAATAGAGAGTTGAGAAGGATCCAATGAAATTGGTCGCCTACCTTCGTGAGGGCCTCCCTGCAGTGGGGGTGGTGGAGTTCGGAACTGTCTTTCCCATCGCGCCCCGAGATGAATTCTTCGAAGACGCCGACTATTGGCTCGCGCAACCCCGGAACACCGATTCCGGAACTTCCGTGCAGGACGTCATCCAGATCCCAGCGGTGCGCAGTGACTGCAACGTCGTATGCGTTGGCCTGAACTACCGAGATCATGCCGACGAGTCGGGCTTGGATGTCCCCACGAGTCCTTCGATCTTCGCTCGTTGGGTTTCTACGCTGAGTGTCGACGGAAGTCCGGTAGCCGTTCCTCCGTGTGAGGAGGGCTTGGACTGGGAAGTAGAACTCGCAGTGATCATCGGCAAGCAGCTCGACCGACATTCGGGGCCGGCTCAGCCCAGCGACATCCTCGGCTACTCCGTGTTCAATGACATAAGTGCGCGCGGCCGTCAGTTTGACACCTCCCAGTGGTCCCTCGGCAAGAACGTGGACTCCTCCGGACCACTCGGTCCTGTCCTCGTGACTGCCGACGAGTTCATTGGGTGGCCTCTGTTGAATCTCCAACTGCGCGTCAACGGACAGGTCAGGCAGACCGGAAACACCGGGGAGATGATCCATTCCATCCCTGACTTGATCGCCTACGTGACGCAGACCCTCACCCTCCGACCTGGGGACCTGATTGCAACGGGGACGCCATCCGGAGTGGGATTCAAGTGCGATCCGCCGATTCTGCTGCACCCAGGTGATGTCGTGGAGGCAGAAATCGAATCGATCGGCGTCTTGCGTACACCGATCATCTAGTTAGTTTGCAGCCCCGACTGCTTGGCTTTGCTGTGTGTGCGGAGGGCTCCCACGTTCGAGCGCGTCGAGCGCTGCGATCCGGCCGAAGACCATAGCCGGTGCGATGGTCGCACCGGGCCCTGGATAGGTGTGACCCATGACCGAGGCCGACGAGGTGCCGCAGGCATATAAGCCTCGGATCGCAGCGTTTGCGTTCGTCAAGACTCTGCCCCTGTCATCCGTCACCAGTCCGCCCGCGGTTCCGACATCCCCCGGGTAGACCTTGACCGCATAGAACGGTGCTTTCTCCACTGTCCCGAGGCACGGGTTAGGTCGGACTCTCGGATCCCCGTACCACCGATCGTAGGCACGCTCCCCTTTACCGAAGTCCTCGTCTTTCCCTCGAGCCGCGAAGTAGTTGAATCGATCGACTGTTGACTGGAGTCGCTCAGGATCCAGACCGATACGGCGCGCAAGCTCTTCGAGTGAGTCCGCCTTGACGAAGTAGCCGGTGTCCAACCACTCCTTCGGCGTATGGAGCGGAAGGTGCGTACCCCATGAGTAGCGGGCTCGGTGCTGGGCATCCATGATGAACCAGCTCGGGATGCAGTCGACCTCCCTATGGTGTTGGTACATCTCCTGCCCCGTGCGGGAGTACGACTGGGCCTCGTTGAAATACCGCTGGGCATGTGCATCCACGATCAAGCAGTGCGGCTTCGCGCGCTCGGAGATCAAGAACTGCGGGCGACCGTCCGGCAATATCGTGGACGGCATCCACCAGGCGTCATCGAGCGCTTCCGTCATCGCCCCTAATCGCATGGCGATTTGGAGCGCATCTCCTGTGTCGCCTTCGGGGACGGAGGTCCATTCGGTGGAGACTGGCCCCTGCTGGAAGCTCCGCCTCAAGTCGATGTTCTTGGCGAAGCCCCCTGCTGCTAGGACCACACCGCAGCGGGCCTTGATTCGGACGGTGCGCCCTTGATGGTGGACGACCACGCCTACAGCCCCACCGTCCACAATCACGATGTCCTGCAGTGTCGCTTCCATCCATACCTCGCCACCGCGGGCGAGGTAGGACTTCAGCATTGAGGTGACCAGAGCCCTTCCGGCGGCCGCCGGTCGCCGCCCCACCAGCCGCCAACCCACACTGCGGGCCACAACGCGAAACCCAGTCACCAGGGAAGCCCAGGTGCGTCCGACGCGGGATAGGTCGGGTACGTCAGCGGCCTGGATCGCCAAGCGCATGACGCCACTTTGGCGTGGAAGCCGGGAGCGCCATGATCCCAGCGCCCGCTCATCGACGATTCGCGGCTCGACCGCTCGACCGAGCGGGACCCCGCCCGGCTGATCATCCTCATAGTCGGAGTACCCGAAGCACATTTGGAGTGGTACCCCTTCGCTCGCGACGAAGTCCAGAGTTTCCGGACCTCGACGTAGGAATGCTCGAATACGTGACTCGCTCGTGGCTAGTCCAGAGGTCTTGATCAACGAGCGCATGTACGTGTAGCCCGATTCCTCATCGTCGGGTACCCCGTGCTCCCGCATGAATCGGTTGTTCGGGACCCAGATGACCCCCCGGAGACGACGCTGGCTCCGCCCACCGTCGAGTTCTTCTCGATGACGAGCGACCTTCGGCCGGCGGCATTGACGGACAGACCAGCACAAAGGCCCCCGGCACCACTCCCGACGATGAGGACGTCCGTCTCGAAGTCCCATACTTCAAAGCTCGTATCCGTCACTTCGTGTCGCTCCTCCCCGCCACCGGTGGGGTTTCCTCAGTGCCACCGGCACTATCCCATGCGCCTGCGGATCTCGTCGAGGTTGTAGATCGAGGACTCGCGAGCCCTCTCCTCCCAGGCGAAGATGCACACCGTCATGACGCCGTCGAACTTCAGTCGTGTCAAGGTCCCGAAGAAGGTGTCCCAGTCGACCTCACCCTGGCCGATGTCCAGATGCTGGTGGATCCGAGGAGGCGTCACACCGACCGGAACTCCGCCTCCTGCACCGATGTTGACGATGTAGCGCAAGCCAGAAGACCCTCGGAAGTCGAAACTGTCGGCAACGTGCACGTGCGTCAGCAGGTCTCCTGCGTACTCCATGATCCCAGCGATATCCCCGCCCATATAGAAGGTGTGCGGGGCGCAATAACTGAACGACACAAGGGGGTGGTTGATCCCACGGATCATGTCCACGGCGGCGAACCCGTCCTCGATGAAGTCGTTTGGGTGAGGTTCGATAACGAGCCGAATCCCCTCGCGTTCGAAGTCGGGTAGCAGGTCCTCCATGGAGCGCCAGAACAGCGCCTCGCACTCGGCCGGAGTGGCCGGACCGCCGTTGAACTCCGAGAGCATCTCCGGCACCCCGAGCTCAGCAGCGATCTGGATCGATCGACGCCAATACCGAACGGCCGCCTGGCGGGCATCCTCTCCCGGACCGGCCCACCGGAAGAGAGGCAGGAGCGTGGCCACCTCAACTTCAGCGGCCGCGAGGGCCGACTTGAATGCTCGAATATCCGAGGAATTCGCCCGCGGGTGCTTGTAGAAGGGGATGAAATCCTCACGCGGGGAGAGTTCTATCGCCTGGTATCCGAGGTCCGCTACCAAGCCGGGCAATTCGGTCAAGGGCGTGGAGCGGAACATGTACGGATCCAGAGCGATCTTCATCGGACCTCCCGAGTTATCGCACATCTATGAAAATTGCTGACAATCTACACTCAACCCTCGTTTGTGGCTATAGTCCGATCGATTCAGGAACTATAGGGAGGAGTGACAGCATGGCGGTCGCGGTTCCCTTGCAGACTGCCCTCGCCTCGACCGCGACGCTCTTCGGCGAAGTCGGCCTCGATCTTGGCCTGGCACCCGGACTTCGCATCCACCCGATTCCCGCGAACGGGCGCATCGATGACCGAGTGCGCGATCTAGCGGATTCCTTCGCCGTGGTGGCCGGAGCCGAGCCCTATCCGGGTGAACTTCTCGAACGGCTCCCTGGGCTGTGCCTGATCGCCCGATCCGGGGTCGGATTCGACCAGATCGACCTCGAGGCCGCCTCCGACCTGGGCATTCACGTCACCACCACACCCGGGATGAACGCCCAGGGAGTCGCCGAGCACGTGGTCACCTTGTTGCTGCACCTCACCCATCGTGTGGCTCACTACAACGCCCGGGTGCGGAACGGTGAATGGCGCGATGGGGAATTCTTCGACGAGATTCAGGGCATGACCGTGGGAATCATCGGTCTGGGGCGCATCGGTCGCGCGACGGCGAATTTGCTGAACGCCTTTGGCGCACAGGTGCTCGCCTACGACGTCGGACCGATCCAGGATCCCCCAGACCACGTCACGGTCGTCTCGAGCATCGCCGACCTCCTGCCGCGGTGTCAGGCGATCTCCATACACACACCCTTGCTGGACTCGACGCGAGGCCTCATCGGCGGGGACGAACTCGCCCTGCTCCCTCGGGGCGCGTACCTGGTAAACAGCGCACGCGGAGGGGTGGTCGACGAGAAAGCATTGGCCTCAGCGCTCCGCACGGGCCACATTGCCGGTGCCGGTCTCGATGTACTCGCCCAAGAGCCACCTGCGTCGGATAACCCGCTGCTCGCGATCGAAACGTGCGTCTTCTCCCCGCATTCGGCATCTCTCGGCGCCCGCACGATTGAGCGGATGACGCGCATGATCGCCACGCAATTGAATTCCGTCGCAGATGGCTCCACCCCTGCAGGATTGGTCAACGCGCCCGTGCGACCCCGCTTTCCGATCCTGATCGAGTAACTGTCGCATGCGTTTTTCCCTCAACCACAGCATCGCGCCATCAATGCCGATTCCCGATTTCCTTGCGCTTGCCGGCGATGTCGGTGTTGACGCAGTGGAGCTCCGTGACGGGATGCCCCCTGGATGGGACTTTCCGGACACCTCCAATGTCTTGACCCATGACCCGCAGAGCATCGCCCGTCTTGCAGCGGAGGCGGGCCTCGAGATCCTGTCCATCAACGCACTCCAGAGATTCGACCAGTGGGACAGGGAGCGCACACGGCAGGCGCGCACGATGATCGAGTTCGCCGCCGCTGCCGGGATCGGTGCGGTTGTCCTGTGCCCGAGCGTGGCACCGGTCGGTTCGCCGGCATTGCCCACCGGACTCCCCGAGGCTCTCGACGGGCTACAACCGATCCTCGAAAGCGCGGAAGTGCGCGGCCTCATCGAGCCGCTTGGCTTCGTGCGCTCATCGATTCGGACCCAGGACGTCGTCGAGGCTGAATTCAGCAGACGAGGCAATCCGAGTTGCCTCGGGATCGTGCACGACACCTTCCACCACGCCATCGCCGGTGACCGGCATTACTCGACGCACACAGCGCTCGTCCACTTGTCCGGCGTTCCCGACCTCGGCCTGCCCCTTGAGGAACTCGGCGATGAGCACAGGGTTCTGGTCGGACCCGATGATGTTCTGGGTAATGACGAGCAGGTGCGTCACCTCGCGTCCATCACCTCGGCGCCCTGGTCATTCGAGCCATTCGCGAGCGAAGTCAGTGAAAGCGCAACCCTCACTAAAGAACTCCAATCGACTTTGGCCCACATTCGCGATCAGGTCGCTGACTGACCTAGGCGAGCGCGAGGGCCGCGGATCGCCCGAGGACCGCCGCCCGCATTCCCTCCAGAGTTGCCGCATGGATGTTCCGGGGCCGTACTGCATCACCGACGACCAGAACGCGATCGGCCCACTTCTGATCCGTTAGCAGTTGCTCCGCCAATGCGTTCTCGGGCTGCCGATCACCTACCACCACTACGTCAATGTCTGTGATCATTTCGCGTTCGCCATGGGATTGGAGGCTTATCGTGCCCGCGTCAGCTGCTTCCACGGTCGACTCCAGGCGGACGTCGATGCCGTCCGTGTTGTGCACGAGTCGCTCGATCTGTTCGCGTCCCCAACCGGGCTGATCGAGCGCGAGGGCTTCGCTGGGTTCCACGAGTGTCACTCGACATCCGGCGCGCGCAAGGTGAACTGCCAGAACGCAGGTAGCCACCGAGCCACCAGCCACAACCACATTCGCTGGGCCGGTCACGTTCGCGTAGGCATCGAACAGTCCCAGAACTCGGGTTCCCGGACTGTTCCGCAGATGGCCGAGCGGTGCGCTTCGGGCGCCGGTGGCCACCACGATCACCGCAGGTAACAATCCGACCACCACATCACGGTCGACTTCGGTGTTCAGATGAATGTTGACTCCCAGTTGCTTCAATCTCACCGTGGAGTTGTCCAAGAAACGACGGAAATCTCCGTGCACATCCACGGCCAGGGCCATCTGGCCACCGATGACATCGGCACGCTCGAAGAGATGCACTTCGCTGCCGCGCTCGGCGAACTGAATGGCCGCCTGGATGCCCGCTGGGCCGCTGCCCACCACAACGACCTGCGAGGGCGCAGAAGTAACCGGTGACTCGTCAATGCGCAGGTACTCACGCGTGGTGAACGGATTCACGGAGCAATCCGCAACCCGATTGGCTTCGAGTTCATCCACGCAGTGATGACATGCGATGCACGGGATGATGTCTTCAACGCGGCCCGAACGTCGCTTCGCAACGTATTCAGGATCCGCGTGGAAGGCTCGACTCATGGACACCATGTCGATGCCCTGATCGAGCACCTCTTCGGCGACCCCAGGCCGTGACAATCGCTGCGCCACGCTGACTAAGGCGCGCTCTCCAACGACCGCTTTGATCTTCAGCGCGTGCGCAAGGAATCCGGCATCGGGCGATTCGGACCCTTGCATGATCATGTAGTTGCTCTCGTAGAACCCACCGGAAATATCGATCAAGTCCACGCTCGCGTCCGCGAGCATGCCCGCGAACTCCGCAGCCTCGGAGATACCCAGACCGTCGGCAACGTACTCATCCGCGGTCATGCGGTAGCCAATGGGAAAATCCTCACCTAACTCAGCACGGAGGGCTTCGACGAGCATGATCGAAAAACGCGCCCTGTTCGACAGGGATCCGCCGAAGCCGTCGGTCCTACGGTTGCTGAAAGGAGAGACGAAGGATCCGACCAGATAGCCGTGTGCGCCGTGCACATGGGCCATATCGAGCCCAGCGTCCTTCAATCTGCGCCCCGCCGCGCAGAACGCTGCAATGGCCCAGTCGATGTCTTCGGAGGTCATCTCTCGGGGCGTGGGCATCGGGTGCAGAACCTCGCAAGGCACCACGGAAGGCGCGATGGGCTGCATCCCCGACATGAACGAGGGAGTCTCCCGACCCCCCAGGTATATCTCGAGGGCGAGGCGGGCACCGTGCTCGTGGACCGCGTCCGCCGCGGCCCGCAAGCCCTCCAGCACAGAATCGTCATGACACCCCACTTGGTAGAGATGCCCCATCCCGATGGTGTCCACATATGTCGACTCGAGTTGCATCAGCCCAGCTCCGCCCTGAGCGCGGGCGCGCAGATAACCCAGGTAGCGCTGGGTCAGAGTCCCGTCACGGTTGGCCATCCCCTTTTCCATGGGACCCGTGATGATCCGGTGAGGCAGCTGCATGGCACGGATCGCGATGGGATCGAAGAGTTGTGACACAGGCCCTCCTGACAGGCATTCCCGTTTACCGGACGCTAGCAGCGAAGTCGATGACGTGGGCACCTGTCTAACATTCGATGCATGCGTGGATCGCAGTCGACCGTCCAGCGCGCGAAGGGTGAACTCGTCGCGGGCACTGATCCCGCGTGGTTCGGCCATCCGGATCTCGTCGACTCCTGGCGCCGTTGCATCACGCACCTAGGTGACCCAGGTGAACTTCGGTCCATTCCCACGGTGCCGGAATCCTGGCTCGACGACGCGCCCTTGGACCTGCTGCGCGAACCCCTCGACGCTCTCGAGGCCTCCCTCGAGGGGACGGGCGCGGCGATGCTCTTGACCGATGCCCGCGGTCTGGTGCTCGAGCGCTGGTTCAAGGACCACTCTGCGGGACGTCATTTGGATTCGGTGGGGTCTGACCGCTCCGCTGATCTCAGCGAGGCAAGCGTGGGTACCAATGCGGTGAGTCTGGCCGGGACAGTACGAGGAGCGGTGGGTGTCTGTGGTGCCGAGCACTTCAGCGAGTTCTTCGCCCACTCGGCATGCGTCGCCGAACCGATACCTGATCCAGTGTCCGGGGAAGTGCTCGCGGTCATCACACTCACCGCACCGGTCAACCCGCGTATCGATTTCATGCGCAGTTGGCTGTCCACGATGCGCCTGCACCTCTTGGAGCACCTATCTCAGCGACTCTCGATGCCCAGCAGCCTTCGCGTGGAGGACACAGAGGAATGGGCACTTCGCCAGGCTCTGTCCGAGGCCAACGGGGATATCGCCCTTACCTGCGAACTACTGGGCCTCTCTCGCGCCACGGTGTACCGCCGCATGCGTCGCTACCGCCTCCATGAACCGAGGCACGCTCCCGGATAGAGCAGTCTCCATTTGAGACTCGAAATGCATTCCGCGGTGATGCCACGCCGCGTACCGTCGCCTTCGTGACCGAGTACTTCGACTGCGTCATCGTCGGTGCGGGCTTCTCCGGCCTAGCCATGCTGGCGCATATCAGGGAGACCGGCCTGCAATGCGTCGTGGTTGATCGTCAAGATGGTGTCGGTGGAACCTGGCGCGCCAACCGGTACCCCGGCGTGCGCACGGATAGCGACTACCCGATCTACTCGTTCTCTTTCTCTCCCGAGGTGCGCGACGAGTGGCGCTGGACCCAGCGTTATGCGACGGGAGCTGAGGTGCTCGCGTACCTGGAATTCGTCTCCGATCGCCTCGACCTGCGGCGCGACATGCGCTTCGGCATGGATCTGCAACGCGCCGAGTTCCGTGGCGGCCTCTGGCATCTCACATTCGCCGACGCACGCACCATGAGTTGTCGGTATCTGATCTCCGGCATGGGCATCCTCGATCAACCCGTCTGGCCCAACGTTCCCGGCCTGGACACATTCGAAGGCACACTGCTCCACTCGATGCAGTGGCCCAGCGAGGGAGTTGATCTCGCCGGGAAGCGCGTGGGGCTCATCGGACTCGGCTCCTCCGGCCTACAGATCCTCCCCGCCATCGCACCGGCATGCGGTGAAGTCTTCGTCTTCCAGCGACAACCGAACTACGTGGTCGACAGCACCTTCTTCCCGGTCTCCGACGAGGAAATGGCGGCGACCCGCCGCGATTACGACCTGATCTGGGATCGGGCCAAGGCGCACCCGTTCGGTGTGGACATGTTCGTGCCGGAACACGGAGCGATGGATGTGGACGACCACGAACGCCGGCGGATCTTCGAATCCAAGTGGCAGGAGGGCGGTCACCACTTTGCCAACGAGACATTCCATGACCTCGCCACTGACATCACAGCTAGTCAGGCAGCATCGGACTTCATCCGAAGCAAGATCCGCGAAATCGTCACGGACCCGGTGACTGCGGAGCTCCTGTGCCCCACGGACTACTCGTTCAATGGCAAGCGCGTTCCCACCGGGCACCGGTACTACGAGACCTACAACCGATCGAACGTGCATCTCATCGACGTCAAGTCCGTGCCGATCACCCGTGTAACACGCGATTCCATCGTTGTCGGGGACGTCGAATTTCCCCTGGACGTGTTGATCTGCGCCACAGGTTTCGACGCAATGACCGGACCTCTCACCCGCATCGACATCGTCGGGCGAGACGGCATCACACTGCGGGACAAGTGGGCAGGGGGTATCAGCACGAACCTCGGCATCTCCGTCCATGGATTCCCGAATTTCTTCATGTCGATCGGCCCCCAGACGCCGTACAGCAACCTCCCGGTGCCCATCCAGCTCGGCGCGCAGTGGGTCACCCGAGCTCTTCAGTTCGCCGAACGCAACGGCGTCGAACTCGAGGCAACCCCGGAGTCGGAGGAATGGTGGGCCGCCGAGGTCGACAAGGCTGGACGGCAGACCGTCATGTACGAGGAAGGCCTCAAGGCCAAGGCCTGGTTCTTCGGGGCGAATGTCCCCGGTAAGCCGCGCGAACTCCTCGTCTACATGGGGGGCGGCCAGAAGTACCAGGAGTTTTGCCGGCAGGCCGAGGCCGACGACTACGCCACATTCAGAGCCTGATCACGAATCCCCTTGACCCATCGGGTATGCCCGTCTAGTGTGAGATCGATTCCACATGGGATCGATCTCACAAGGAGGACGAATGCCTACGGTTCTGACCGACGCCCAGATGGCCGACTACGAGCGCGACGGGTTCCTGGTGATTCCCGACGTGATCTCCCCTGAGGAGATCGCCGATCTCCAGGCGGTCACCAACGAGTTCGTCGAGCGTTCGCGTAACTTCACCGAGCACACCGAGGTGTTTGACCTCGAGCCCGCGCACACCCCGGAGAAGCCCCTGCTGCGCCGGGTCAAGACTCCCGAGAAGTGGCACCCCACGTACGCGAGCATGGTGCGCCATCCGAAGATCCTGGGAGCTCTCGAGGATCTCTGGGGTACGGGAATCCGCTACCAGACATCCAAGCTCAACATGAAGGTCGCCGGCCACGGATCCTCACTGGAGTGGCACCAAGATTGGGCCTTCTACCCGCACACGAATGAGGATCTCGCGGTGGTCGGCATCATGATCGATGACATCGACGAAGACAACGGAGCGATGATGATCGTGCCGGGCTCTCACCGCGGACCCATCGAGGATCACTCCTACGACGGAATCTTCACGGGCGGCATCGATCCAACCAAGGCCAGCACCGACTTCTCGAAGGCGATCTCCGTCTGCGGAAAGGCCGGCTCGATCAGCATCCATCACGTGCGTGCCATCCACGGTGGGCCCGCCAACCGCTCGGGCCGCGATCGCCGCTACTTCCTCCTTCAGTACACCGCAGCCGACGCGTGGCCGCTCATGGACAAGATGGATTGGAACTCCTGGCGCGCGAATCTGCTCACGGGCGAGGAGACCTGGACCCCTCGCATGGAGGCACTCCCGGTTCGGCTTCCGCTACCCGAGCCGACGCACGGGGGTTCGATCTATGAGAACCAGCGCGATTTGAAGTCCCGTTACTTCGAAGATGCCGTCTCCTAGTTCGACGCTGGCACCCCGGGTCACGACCCTGATCGACGTGGCCCGGGATGCCGGGGTCTCGCGCGCGACTGCATCCCGGGTCCTTACCGGTTCACCCCGGGTGTCGCCCAGCGCACGTGATCGGGTGCTCGCATCGGCGGAGCGTCTGCAGTACCGGGTCAACGCTGCCGCACGCAGCCTGCGTACCGCCCGTACTGGTCTCGTCGGGCTCCTGATTCCCGGCTTCCGCAACGATCTCTACGGTCCACTCGCGGATCGTCTCGACGAGCGACTCCGCGAAAGAGGGCTCAGCGTCGTGATCGGCAGTTCAGGCTGGTCCGCCGACGGAGACCTCCGGGTACTCGAGTCCTTCGCAGCACAACGACTCGACGCGGTGATCATCGCCCCACGCTCAGATCGCTCAAAGGCGCTTGCTGCCTACCTCGGCGGTCTCAGCTGCCCCGCGGTCTTCTTGGACCGCGATTTCGTGGGTTTGCAGCGCGACGCAGTCGTGACTGATCTTCGTGCAGGCATCACCGAGGCGATGGGGGCCTTGGCCGCTCTCGGCCACCGTCGCATCGCCGTGAGCGCCTATGGCGCCGAACTCCGACCAGGGCGTGAGGTTCGTGCCGGCTTCGCAGATGCCATCGCTCGCTTCGGTCTCGAGAACGACCCGACTCTTCTCGTGGAGATGTCCGACCTGAACGCTGAGGCCGGCGAAGCGGTGGCCGAAAGAGTAATCGGGTCGGACGCGACCGCTGCCGTGATCGGTGGGCCCACGTCCTTGCTCGCGCGGGCACTGCGCCGATTACGCGAGCTCCTCGGACCCGATCCGTTTCCGGGCAGGCTGTCCGTCGTCGCGGTGGGTGACGAGGCTCTCGCCGACATACACGAGCCTGCGCTTGCGCTTGTGACGCGGCCGGTGGAACGCATTGCGGATGCGGTCGCAGACCAACTCCTGCGTCGACTCGAAGAGCCGTCGAGCCCGGTCGAGTCGATCACGATTCCCCTGGCGTTTCGACCGGGCCCATCGATCGGGCCGCCGACCTACTAACCCGGGGGCATCGGTGGATCGCCGGCACCGGGGATGCTCTGATCGAAGTGCACGATCGACCCCGTCATCAGACCGGATTGCGGTCCGGCGAGGAAGGCGATCGCGCGGGCCAACTCGTCGACCTTGATGAGACGCCCGAAGGGCTGCATCACTTCGGCGCGCGCCAACCAGCCAGCGTCCTCGCCGTGGTGGTCGAGTCGCGTCGCATGCTCCCCCGGGGTGTCGATCCATCCAGGCCCGATTCCATTGACGCGTATTCGATCGCGAACAACCGCATACGCGGCGTTACGGGTCACGGCGTTGAGGGCAGCCTTAGACGCTGAGTAGGCGGCGAGGAAGTCGGGACCACCCGTGGCGACGACTGAGGAGACGTTCACGATGCTTCCGCCGTTTCCATTCCGGCGCATCACCGCGATCGCCTCGCGCATCAACACCATGGGGCCACGCACATTGATGGCGAAGACCTCGTCGATGTCCTTCGCCAAGGAATCCACGATGGAGCCACGCTTGGTCGTGCCACCCGCATTCACCAGAACATCGACGCGTCCGAACTTTCGATCTGCCGCCGCGATCACCGACTCGCACTCAGACTCTGATTCCAAACGAGCCTGCACGAACACGGCGGGAGCGCCAGCTGCCTCCAGGGAGTTGCGGACGGATTCGCCTCGCTCGGGATTGCGTCCACAGATGACGATCCCAGCCGCCCCGTTGATCGCGAAGTGGCGCGCGGTGGCCTCGCCAACGCCCTGGGTTCCCCCGGTGACGACGCACACCTTGCCGTCGAAGTCATGATCGGACATCCATTCCCCTTCGCTCAGGTGCGGGGAGCCAGTGCTGCGGCACCAGCGTAGGCAAGGTCATGCGCCTGCTCGAGGTAAAGCAAGCGATTCCATTTGGCTGTTCGCTCCGAACGCATTGTTGAGCCGACCTTGATCTGGCCCGCGCCGGTTCCCGTCGCGAGATCCGCCAGCCACGTCTCCTCCGTCTCCCCGGACCGCGCCGACACCACCGGCGCCCACCCGACCGACAGCGCCCGCTGCACTACACGAAGAGCCTGTTCGAGTGTCCCGGCCTGGTTCGGCTTCGCCAGGACAGAGTTCGCCTCCTCGCGCTCGATTCCCATGTCCAGCCGGGTTACCGTGGTGACGTAGCGATCGTCGCCGAGGATCTGGGTCGAGTTCACGAGCATCGCGAGACGCGACCACCCCTCGTCGTCGTCCTCCCCTGCACCGTCCTCGATCGAGACGATCGGGTAATCCCGACGCCAGCCGATCACACGATCGACGAACTGGGAGGGGGTCAGGGTCTCCCCGCCCATGCGGTAACCACCAGGAACCTGGCACTCGGTGGCGGCGACGTCGAGCGCGATCGACATTTCCGCCCCAGGTCGAAGACCGGCGCGACTGATCCCATCGACAACCGCCTCGATCGCCCGTTCATTTGTCGCGAACGGAGCCGCCAGGCCACCTTCGTCGGCGACGAGTGCCGTAGTAAAACCCATGCCGTCGAGAACTTCCCGCGTTCCGGCGCGCACCTTCCAACACCACTCGATCGCTTGCGCGAACGACTCGGCCCCCACCGGGACGACAAGGACGTCCTGGATGTCGATCAGACTTCCCGCATGTGCACCGCCGGAGATGATGTTCACCATCGGGAGAGGGATGCTGGGCGTCGCACCCGTGCGACCAGCCAGCCACCGCCACGGCTCCTCAGCAGCAGCATCCGCGGCCGCTAGCCACGCGGCGATACTCACCGCCGTGCCCACATTCCCACCCAGCGATGACAGCTGCGGATTGGAGTCCAGTGCACGGAGCGCTGCATCAATGTCAGCCGGGTTGTTGGCGTCGCGACCGATCAATGTCTCGCGGACTCGGTTCTCCATCGACCGTGCATGGCCGCGGACCGATTTCCCGCCATACTCGTCACGATTTCCATCGCGAATGAAGATCGCCTCATGGGAGCCAGCGCTGGCACCTGCCGGAGCGAGTGCGACTCCGACACCGCCACTGACGACGACGCGTGCTGAGATCGTCGGATTGCCGCGCGAATCAAGCGCCTGCCACAGGCCAACTTCGCAGATGGGGAGAGTCACGTAATCCAATCGGTCAGGCCATACCGATAGCGGACATGTAACGGCGCGTGCTCACGGCGATCGGGTATGGACGATCGAACGCGGTTGGGTACAGATCCTGCTCGACGATCCCGATTCCATCGAAACCGACCTCATCGAGAACTTGCCGGAAGGCCACGAAATCAATCACACCGTCCTTGGGTTCAGTGAAGGCCCCCATCTTCACTGCCTCAGCGAATGGGATCCCCGCGGCCGCGACCTCCGCACGAATCCCTTGGTCGACGCTCTTGATGTGCAGGTAGGGAATCCGATCGTGGTGGTTGCGCATGAAGGACACGGGATCACCGCCGCAATAGGCGTGGTGGCCCGTGTCCAAGCACATGCTCACTAGTTCCGGATCGGTCATCTCGAGATAGCGCTCGATCTGATCCTCCCGCTCGATGTTGGTCTGGGCGTGCGGATGGAATGCCGCCTTTAGGCCGTATCTCTCGGAGACATATGCACCGATGCGATTGGAGTTTCCAACAAGGGTGGCCCACTCCTTCTCCGAGAGTTCCGAATCGGCAATCTGCTCGCCAGTGAAGAGGTCGGTGTACATACTCTCGATGAGTACACAGAACTCGGCACCAAGGGCCTGGAGCAGGGGCGCCGCGCTGTCGATCTCAGCTATGCGTTCTTCGTAGGCGCCCGGGGCGTGCAAATTGCCGAAGATGAAGCCACCGCTGAGCTGGAAGTCGTAGGCATCCAGCAGACCCCTCAAGTGCTCAGGGTCGGTCGGAAGATAGCCGTAGGGGCCGAGTTCGATCGTGCGATACCCAGCACGACTCGCCTCATCGAGGAATTGCTCGAAGGGTGGCTGATGTGGGTCACTGGGAAACCAGACACCCCACGAATCCGGTCCGATGCCCAGTTCGAACCTCATGCGGCCTCCTCGCAGGAAAGATTGCAAACAGTCAGCACTAGGCTACCAGTGTCATTACACTTCGCACGGTGACTGGTCGTAGCCCCACGGAATTCAAATCCGCGGTTCGTCGGGGCGAATTTCTACTCGGCACCTGGGTCACCTCCAGCGACTCGATGATCGTCGAGGTTGTTGCATCAGCTTCCTTCGACTTCCTGATCCTCGATGCCGAGCACGGACCCGTCACTCCCGCGTCGGCACTCACGACGCAGATTGTCGCCGACCGGACCGGGGTACCCCTGATAGTCCGTGTCCCATCGATCGATCCCGTCCCGATCATGGCTGCCCTGGACTTCGGCGCTGCAGGGATTCTCGTTCCGCGGGTCACCTCCGTGGACGAGGCCGAGATTGCGGCACAACTTGCGTACTACCCACCTGCCGGCTCGCGGGGATTCGGTCCGCGCCGCGTCTCGAACTACTTGCGTGACGTCGATTCCTACGTGGCGCGGGCGACAGAGTCCACGACGGTGGTCGTCCAGATCGAGACCCAGGGTGCGCTAGATGACCTCGATGCGATCCTTGCCCTCCCCCAGGTCGATGCGATCCTCGTGGGCCGCAACGATCTCGCGATGGAACTTGGGCTCCCGCGCGACCCGAACAATGCAGACCTCAGCGCCATCACATCGGACGTCTTGACGCGCGCCCGCGCCGCAGGCAAAGCTGCGGGCCTGGCTACTTCGGCTCTGGCCAATGCCGCAATGACAGCGCAGGAACTGGGAGCCACCATGGTCGCGGCGGGTATCGATCTTGAGTTTCTGGCGCGCGCAGTCGATGGCTTCATCTCCGACATCCGGTCGAGAGGTGCACAGTGAGGAGAGTCGCGTGAAGTTATGGAACGTCGGCGGCAAAGTCCCCGACCTGGACGCCGAAGAAGCTTTCCTCCGCGCCATGGGGGCTGACGTCTCCGGTCGACAACCGGTCTTCGTCAATGGACAACAAGGGGAGCTCCTGTTCACCCAAGTCGGCGATACCCGGGTGCTTGTCTTCGAGGAGGTCAACTACGAGCGCGAGCTGGAACATCCGCTCAAATTCGGATGGACCCACATAGTCTTCGAGGTCGACGACTTCGACTCGGCTTTCGATCGACTTCACGGCGCTGGCGGCAAGGTGATTCAAGGTCCGGCAGTCGTGGATGCAACCTTTTCGCGCCGAAAGATCGCATTCTTCGAAAGTCCAGGGGGATGCATTTACGAAGTCTTCAGCGAACTAACGCGAGACTGACCAAGCGGACGATGACGACACAACCCTGGCACGCGTCTGCGACCTTCGCCTATTCCTACAACATGGTGACCTACGGCAGCGAGGATCCCCGAAGGGGGCTCGATCGGATTGCAAATGCCGGGTACGAGCGAGTGGAATTATCGGGGGATCCAGTCGGCATGACAGCCGGGCAACTGCGCGAGGCGATCAACCAACGAGGACTCGGCGTGAGTTCGATCTCCTCGCTGCTCGGCCCAGATCGAGACCTCTGCCATGTCGATCCGGCAATACGTCGCAACGCGCGCGCGTATCTCCTGGGTCTGATCGAGATGGCGAACGTGGTTGGTTCGCCGATCATCAATGTCCACCCGAGCTCGGTGAATCGCACCGAGGTTCTGTCAAGTACCGCCCAAGAGTGGGAGTGGTCGGTGACCGGGCTGCGCGAACTTGCCGAGCAAGCCGATGGTGTCTGCCAACTGGCCATCGAGCCCTGGAACCGATACGAGACCCATCTGATCAATACCGTCGACCAAGCGGTCGACTTAGTTCGCGCCATCGGCCACCCATCGGTCTGCGTAATGGGGGATACATTCCACATGGGTATCGAGGAAAGCGATCCGATCGGGACCCTTCGGCGGGCCGCTCCCGTTCTTCGGCACATGCACCTAGCTGACAACACCCGAGCCGCACCCGGAACCGGCACTACGGACTTCGAACCGTATGTGCGCACCCTCATCGAAATCGACTACCCCGGGACGGTCACCTTCGAATTATTTCCCGCCAAGGCACGCCCACTCGAGTCTGTGCTCAGCGGAGAGGCCCCGGAGTTCCTGGATGAGTTCACTCGGTCATCAGTTGAGCATCTACGGGCCGTCGAGCGCAAAGTTCGCGAAGACCTAATCGGAATCATCGTTTAGATCGGAAGGACAACCATGACGAATTTGGGCGGTGGGTCGTTTTGGTCATGGCGAAGCGAGGACCTTCGCCGACACCTGTTCGATCTGGAGTCGGATGCATTTGAGGGGGCCCGGGAGCGCGGCGACCGTAACGACGTCTTCGCTCGCGCTTTCGAACTTCTAACACCGGTCGCAACTTCAGTACTCGAGGATTTCAACATGCACGTCCTAGCCGGGAAGGGTCAGATCAGTACACACTTTCCCCGCGAACGTGATGGACTCGGTCTGTTCGGGACGTGGGAGTGCACATGGCCCGAACAGCGCGAGGCTCGAAGCCGGTTCGACGGGTCTCCCATTCCCCCCCTTGAGCTCCAAGCCTTCTTCCCAGGCGACTTCACGCACGGGCATCTCATGATCGGCCGACCATTCCATGAAGATCATCCGGTCTCTTGTTGGTTCATGCAGGTCATAGACGAGCACGATGCCGCTCGACAACGTCATGCCTTGGAAGCCATCTGCGAGACGCAAGTCCACGAGATGATCTTCACCGCGAATTGGCGCATCATCCCTTCGACCCCCCAAGGCCACGACTGAGGACAAGAACATGAACGAATTGACCTTCGACTCCGCGTTCTTCTCCGCTGAACACATCCGCGATCCCCTTGGCCCGCTGGCCGAGCTCCGCCAGCGGGGCTCGGTTCACAGAAGCGACATTCTCGGAGGCTGGGCCGTCCTGGGATGGGATGATTCGCGAACGGTTCTGAAGAGTCGGGCAACCGGACAAGGTGATCGTCTCGCTGGCTACGTGCGGAACCTCTCACCCGATGCCCGAAACGAGGTCGAGCCGATCTCCGACTACATGGATCGGGCAATCTCCTTCCTCGATCCCCCGGATCACAGTCCTCAACGAGCCACTGCAGCCCAGGTCCTTGACGCTGGTCTGGGCAAAAGGGTCGAACCCGGTCTCAAGCGAGTGGTTGACGAGCGCTTGGACCTGCTCTGCCAACAGGATTCATTCGATGCGATCGAGGACTTCGCGCTCCCGATAACCGTCAGCATGATCGCCTCGATTCTCGGCGTGCACTACGAGGACCGCGAGCACTTCGTGGGCTGGGTGGAGCGAATCTTTTCCTACATCGGGAGCCCGATGGATGATCTTGATTGGGCTCTGGATTGCAAAGATGCCTATCGCAGCATAGGCGACTACGTGTCACAGCTATTCGCACAAGCACGCGCGGCGAATGACGCGGAACCGGGCACTCTCATCGGTCTAATGGTCGCCCCCGGGGCAAATCACGGCCGAACGGAGCGCGATCTGGTGGGCATGACCGTGGGAATGGTGCAAGGAGGGTTCGAAACCACCGCGACCCTGATCTCCAACACCATCGCCATGCTGCTCCAAAACCCGAGTCAACAGTCGCGGGTTCGCGAAGATCCCCTCCTGGTGCCGGCGGCCGTAGAGGAGGTGCTGCGCCTGGCACCGTCCCTGAAGATGGATTCGCGCCAAGCTTTGCGCCACGTGCAACTCAGTGACCGTCTTATTCGAGAAGGGGAGATCGTGGTGCCGATCTTGCTGTCGGCTAATCGCGACCCAGCCGTCTTCAACGAACCCGACCACTTCGTTTTAGACCGCAAGCCGAACTCCCACTTGTCCTTCGGCTTCGGTACGCACTTTTGCCTAGGTGCCCCACTCGCACGGATGCAGGCACAACTCGCTATTCAGGGAATCCTCGATCGCCTTCCAAACATGATCCTGGCCACCGAAAAACTCGAATGGGTCCCGAGCGCGCTCCTGCGCAGACACGCATCCCTTCCCGTTCGAAACCTAACGACGGTGTGATGGATCGTCGCGAGGTCATGGCCCGAAAGGCAGGTGGGCCCCCTTGCGAGGTACGAATTCCTACTAACTTCGCATCTCGCAAGGAGGCCCTAGCCAAACAACTACGCACGAAGTCGGCCCCGACAATCGTTGGTGCCGAAATCCCGGTACCCGCCGCAGCCCGAGAAAACTAGATCACTTCAGCGAGACGGTCGCGCCGGCGCCCTCGAGGGCAGCCTTGGCTTCCTCCGCCTTCGCCTTGTTGACCTTCTCCAGGATCGGCTTCGGTGCACTCTCGACCAGTTCCTTGGCCTCCTTCAGACCCAGGCTGGTGAGTGCGCGCACCTCCTTGATCACGGCGATCTTGTTACCGCCATCGGCCTCGAGGACGACGTCGAACTCGTCCTTCTCCTCCGCTGCGCCGG
>CAZQRR010000003.1:0-34656 GCA_964595675.1 uncultured Rubrivirga sp.
CGCAGGTCGTCTCCGATGTCGCGCGTCAAGCCCTCGGCTGCAACATCGAGCAGATTCAACTCGAAGAGGCTGGCGTCACCTACGACGCCATGGAAGCCGGCTCCGTCGATGTGATCATCGAAGACTGGGGTGGCGGGCGTTGGCAGGAATGGGTGGACCGCGGAGCCATCCAGGAAGTCGGTGGTAATGGCAACGTCGGCTTGATCGGCATGTTCGTTCCACAGTGGATGTGCGAGGAGTACCCCGACATCTCCGACGGCACCAAGTTGAACGACTACGCCGAGCTCTTCGTGACCCCCGAGACCGGCGACAAGGGCGCCTGGTACGAAGGCCCGCCTGGATACACCACCATCGGCGAGAAGATCATCAACGCCTACGACCTCAACTTCCAGATCGTCAACACTGGATCCGAGGCAGCGTTGATCGAGATGTTCACCCAGGCTGCTGACAACCAAGAGCCAGGGCTGGGCTACTTCTACGAGCCGCAGAACTTCTTGGCTCAGGTCGAGTTGTGCCGGATCAACTTCCCGGCCAACGACTGGGCGGATCCGGCCGAAGCCAGCGGCTTGACGGACTACCCGGAGACCCCGCTGCAGAAGCTCGCCACCACCGAGCTCATGGAGTCCGGTTCCCCGTTCGCCACTCTCGTGGGCAACTTCGAGTGGACGAATGCCGATCAGAACCAGGTTGCGGCGGCGATCGAGGGCGGCGCCACTCCGGAAGAGGCGGCCGCTGCGTGGATCGACGCGAACAAGGATCGGGTCAACGCTTGGCTCGATGGCACAGGCGCCAGCCTGTAGTCCCTAGCAGTTCCCAAGGTGTGGGGTCCCGGTCTCCGGGGCCCCACACCTTTTTCATCGAAAGTCACATCACGGGCGTGCCACCGTTGTCACACTGGGCTCCTTGATTGGAGGCCCGATGATCATTCACCGCAGCCCGCTCCCCGATGTCGACATCCCCGACGTCACCATCACCGACTACGTCCTCCGGGAGGCGGCTCGGGTACCCGATCGTCCAGCCCTCATCGACGGACCGACCGGTCGCTCGTACACGTACGCCCAGTTATCCGGTGCCATCGCTGCATTCGCTGGAGGATTGAAGGCTCGTGGCCTGGGACCGGGATCGACCATCGCCTTGATGTCTCCGAACATCCCGGAGTTCGCCATCGTCTTCCACGGTGCGGCCGTCGCGGGTGTAGCGGTGAGCACGATCAACCCGACGTACACCGCCGAGGAAGTGGCCTTCCAACTCAAGGATTCGGGCTCGTCCCTGCTGATCACGGTTGCGATGTTCGCCGAAACCGCCGTGCGAGCGGCGCAGGACTCCGGAGTGGGCGAGGTCCTCATCATCGGAGATCCCCCCGAGGGCCTTGCGTCGTTCACCACCTTGATGGGAGACCCCATCGCCCAGGTAGCGGTCGATCCGCGTGACCAGATCGTCGTCCTTCCCTACTCGTCGGGGACCACGGGCTTCCCGAAGGGAGTGATGCTGACCCATCACAACCTCGTCTCGAACCTCGTTCAGTGCGAGGGTGCCCTAGGTGTGGAGGACGGAGAGGTAGTCCTCGCCGTGCTTCCCTTCTTCCATATCTACGGGATGCAGGTCCTGATGAACTTCTTCCTCAGCCGCGGCTCCACGATCGTCACGGTGCCGCGCTTCGACCTCGAACAGTGTCTCGACTTGATCCAACAGCACCGGATCACCCGGCTCTTCGCCGTTCCACCGATCGTGCTGGCGCTGGCCAAGCATCCGATCATCGACAGCTACGACCTCTCCAGCCTCAAGCAGGTGTTCTCCGGCGCCGCACCACTGGGCGCCGAGCTCGCGCAAGAAGCCTCTGCTCGGATCGACTGCGAAGTGGTCCAGGGCTACGGAATGACCGAGATGAGTCCGGTGTCGCACGTGACCCGCATGGGTGACTTCAAGCCGGGAACGTGCGGAGTGACTGTTGCAAATACCGAATGCCGCATCGTGGATGCCGAGGGGGGTGAGGATCAGGGCGTGGGGGCCGTCGGTGAGTTATGGGTTCGCGGCCCCCAGGTCATGAAGGGCTACCTGAACAATGCCGAAGCCACCGCACTGACGATCGACGAAGACGGTTGGCTGCACACGGGCGACGTGGCCTTCATCGACGAAGACGGTCACATGACGATCGTCGATCGGGTCAAGGAACTGATCAAGTTCAAGGGCTTCCAGATCGCCCCGGCCGAACTCGAGGCCCTACTACTCACACATCCTGGAATAGCCGATGCAGCCGTGGTGGGTGTACCAGACGAGGAAGCCGGGGAGAGGCCCCGGGCATTCGTGGTGGTCAAGGACGGCCATCAGGTGACGGCAGACGACATCACAGCGTTCACCGCCGAACACGTCGCCACGTACAAGGTTGTACACGACGTGGTTTTCACCGAGGCGATTCCGAAGTCCGCTTCCGGGAAGATCCTGCGGCGCATGCTCCGTGATCAATGAACGTGTGGTGCACTTGAGCCGTGACACGGTTGCTGACGATCGCCGCGTTATCCATCGCGGGGATCACCCTGTTGGCCGCCTGCACCGTCAGCGAGCCGGAATCATCGACCGGGGCGAAAACCACTGAACCCTCGCTTCCCCCATCGGATGTGTCCTCCCCACAGCCTTCCCAGGAGTCGGCTGCACCCGCTCGACTCTGGCAGGAAGCGATCGATGCCACGAGCGGTGCGGGGAATGCGCGGCTAGAAGTTCAGTTGATCACCAACGTCGAAGGCTTCGAGCGCATCACCTCCGGTGAGGGCTATGTAGAACTGGAATCGGGATTCGGTGACATCACCTGGACGGACGATTTGGGAGCCAGCCGCGAAGTACTGACGCAAAGCGGCCATTTCCTCGAACTCGATGGAACGTGGTTCGCCGTCGAAGGTGAGGCAGCCTTGCCGACCACGGTGGCCTTCGATCCGCTCCGCGGCCTCTCGTCTGCATCCGGTGTGGTGCTAACGGGTTCGGAAGATGTCCTCGGAGTCGAAACAACGCGCTACGACGCGGATCTCGACCCTGCAGATGCGAGATCCATTATGGGATTCAGCGAGGAAGAGCTGACCGTTTTTCCCGATGCCACCGATGCCTCGTCCATCGCGACGATCTGGGTCGACAGCGAGGGTCACATCGTTCGCTTACTTCGGGAGTATCAGACAACGAGCATCGACGGAGATCCCATCACTGCTACGAGTCTGTACCTGTTCGACGCATTCTCAGCGCCCCAACCCATCGACGTACCCGAAACCGCCGACGCGATACCCGCTCCGGTCTAGGCGCGGCAGGCTGCGAGGAAGGCCTCCACCAACGGCCGATCCACCGTTCGGCGATCTGGATGCTCGGGGTGCCACTGGACACCCACCGAGAATGCAGAACCCGGGGCCTCCACCACCTCAACGGTCCCATCCGGGGCCCAGCCGGTGATGACGAGATCACCGGCGGCCTTGATGGCCTGGTGGTGGAAGGAGTTCACCGTGATCTCCGGTGATCGGTAGATGTCGGCGATACGCGAGCCCGGGGTGAAGCGGGCGGCGTGTTCGACGAAGACCAACGGCGCCTTCTTGTGTTCCAGATCGGTGACCTCGGGAAGGTGCTGATGAAGGGAGCCGCCATGCGCCACCGCCATGATCTGCGCTCCACGACATATCCCAAGAAAGGGCAGACCGAGTTCCCGGGCTCCCCGGTACAGCGCCAGTTCCGTCGCATCACGACTCTCACGCGGTGAATCAGCACTCTCGTGTGGATCCTCCCCATAAAGACGCGAATCGACGTCCGCGCCACCGGCGACCACCAACCCGTCGACCCGCGATAGAACCTCGGGGTGGGTGTTCGGAGGCAGCAGGACAACGTCCGCTCCAGCTCCTTGGAATACGTCCAAATACCAGCGAGGGATGATCGCCGCCTCGATGTCCCACAAACCCCAACGTGCCTGCTCGAAGTACGTCGAAAGGCCGATGACCGGACGCGTCACGCCAACTCCTGCTCATCCACACTGTCGAAGAAGCCGAAACGTTCCAGGACGTCTACCGCATGCCGTCCACTGGATGCAATGTGCTGTTCCATCGAGCGCTGCGCTGCGAGGGTGTCACGACGCATGAACGCGTCAATGATGTCCGAGTGCTGCTGATCGGCATCGGCCAACCATTCGGGTGGAAGTTTGTCGTAGGGCATCGGAAGTGAGCGAGAGAGCAGACCGACCATGCTGATGATCCGCTGGCTCTCACTGGCCATGTTGATTCGACGATGGAACTCGTGGTTGAGCCTTTGCTGCTCCTCGACGTCCTTGGAACGAAGCAGTTGCTGGTTGATGCGCACGAGGTCCGCGACTTGATCGTCATTCATCCGCGCAACCGCGCGCGCGGCCGCAAGGCCTGCTACTTGACCGAAGAGTTGATAGTGATCCACCACGTCTTCTTTGCTGAAGCGCGCCACGAACGCGCCCCGTCGCGGAAGGTTCTCGACGAGCCCTTCCTGGGCCAAACCGATGAGGGCTTCACGGACCGGGAGCCGACTGACGCCTAGGTTCTCGGCTATCGCGTCCTGGTCGATGCGTTGTCCAGGACGCAGGTCCCCACTCATGATGGCTGCACGGATATAACCGGCAGCATCCTCCGCCAAGTTCATGCGCCTGCGCGGAGCAGGTCCGGCATCGCCGCGGATCACACTGCTCATCAACTCAATTCCATCCATGTGGTCTTGACATCGAGGAACTTATCCAGTGCATGCAGGCTCTTGTCTCGCCCGAATCCCGATTGCTTGACTCCCCCGAAAGGCACCGTCAGATCACCCTCTTCATAACAGTTGACCCAGACTACGCCCATCTTCAGCCCACGGGAGAAGCGATGGGCGCGGGAGAGGTCGTTCGTCCAAACGGCAGAAGCCAGTCCATACGGGGTGCCGTTGGCCAACTCCAGAGCCCGCGCCTCATCGGTGAACGTGGTGACCGCGAGGACGGGTCCGAATAGTTCCTGCTGGGCCAATAGCGAGTCGGGGCGGACGTTATCCACCACGGTCGGTGGGTAGTAGCTGCCGCCTGTCTCGGTGAGCACCGGCGATCCGCCGCTGAGCAGTTCACCGCTCTCGTGGACGCCTTCCTCGAGCATGCGATGGACGTTCCCCAGGTGCTGGGCACTGACCACTGCACCCAACGGGGCATCCTCCGCGAGTGGATTGGCCGGCTGCATGGTCTTCGCGATATCGATCACGCGTTGGACGACCTCGTCATGGATGCTCTCGTGCACGAGAAGTCGCGAACCCGCGGTGCACATCTGGCCTGCGTTGTAGAAGATCGACCACGCAGCCGTAGCGGCAGCCTTGTCCAGATCCGCGTCCGGGAAGATGACGTTCGCACCCTTGCCACCCAGTTCCAGCCACACGCGCTTGATATTCGACTGTGCGGAGTACTCCAGGAACTTGCGACCAACGGCGGTTGAACCTGTGAAGGTCACGACATCCACATCGGGATGTTCACCTAGTGCGCGACCGGCAACGTGTCCAACGCCGTTCACCACGTTCAACACGCCATCGGGCAGTCCCGCCTCCTGGCCCAACTCGGCAAGAAGCAGCGCCGACAAAGGCGACTGCTCAGCCGGCTTCAAGACCACCGTGCATCCAGCGGCCAGCGCTGGTGCCAGCTTCCAGGCCGCCATCGTGAGCGGGAAATTCCACGGCACGATCGCGCCGACCACACCGGCGGGTTCGCGTTGGATCAACGCGACCACATCGGTTGGGACATTGGGGATCTCATCGAGGATCTTGTCGATCGCCTCCCCGAACCAGCGAAGTGTGCGGACGACCGCGCGCATGTCGACATCGCGGGCTTCTCGGGCGGGCTTGCCCATCTCCAGGGCGTGCAGCAGCGCTAGGTCCTCTCGACGCTCCTGACACAATTCCGCCCAGCGGATCAAGATCTCCTTGCGCTCCATCGGAGCTCGGCGCGACCACCGGCCATCCTCGAAGGCCGCGCGCGCTGATCGGACCGCGGCATCCACGGTGGAGGCGTCGCCTGCCGCGACCTCGGCAATCGGTTGGCCGTCTATGGGGCTGGTGACCACGAGGCGGTCGGGGGCCGATTCCCACTTGCCGCCGATCAGCACCCCCGTGGGATGGGACAGGCGTTCGCGCCTAGCGAGCCATTCGGGGGTCGGGGCGTAGGTGGTGTCAGACATGGCCACTTCCTGAGCGTTGATTTCTTATCAATGATACAAATTCCCTGTGAGACTCGCTGCCCCTTCAGACTACGACGACCTACGCGACGGCGTCCGCCAGGTGTGCGCTCCCTTCGACGGCGCCTACTGGCGCGGACTCGAGCCCGATACCTACCCGAGCGAGTTCGTCGGCGCCCTCACCGAATCCGGATTCCTCGCCGCCCTCATCCCCGAGGAATACGGAGGAGGGGGTGCCTCGTTGACCGAGGCCTCGATCATCATGGAGGAAATCGCCGCATCTGGCGGGAATCCCGCCGCCTGCCATGCACAGATGTACGTCATGGGCACCGTGCTCCGACATGGAAGTGATGAGCAGAAGCAGCGTTACCTACCGCGGATCGCCTCCGGTGAACTTCGCCTGCAGGCATTCGGCGTGACCGAGCCCGGTGCCGGATCGGAGACGACTCGCATTCGCACGAAGGCGACGCGCGTGCCCGAGGGGTGGCGTATCGATGGTCAGAAGATCTGGACATCCCGCGCCCTCTACTCCGACCTCATGCTGCTTCTGGCTCGGACCACCCCGATGGATGAGTGCGCTCGACCAACCGAAGGCCTGTCGGTCTTCTTGTTCGACATCCGCGACCTTCCCGGACTGACCATCAAACCGATCTCCACGATGATCAACCACAACACGACCGAAGTCTTCTTCGACGCAGTGGTGATTCCCGAGGATTCCCTGATCGGTGAGGCTGGCAAGGGTTTCCGATACATCCTCGATGGCATGAATGCCGAACGGATCCTCATCGCCGCCGAATGCATCGGCGACGGTCGCTTCCTTCTGGACCGCGGCGTGGCCTACGCCAACCAGCGGGAGGTCTTCGGTCGCCCGATCGGCGCCAACCAAGGTGTTCAGTTCCCCCTCGCGAAGGCTTACGCCCAACTCAGCGCTGCGGATCTCGTTCGCTTCGATGCAGCTGCCCGATACGACGCCGGAGAGAACTGCGCCGCCCAGGCGAACATGGCCAAACTCCTGGCATCCGAGGCATCGTGGGCGGCCGCGAACGCTTCCATGGATGCCCACGGCGGTTTCGGATTCGCCACCGAGTACGACATCGAGCGCAAGTTCCGCGAGACTCGCCTCTACCAAACTGCGCCGATCAACAACAATCTCGTGCTCGCGTACCTCGGGCAGCACGTATTGGGGCTACCGAAGTCGTACTAGGGACTACCCCCGAGTCGGGTGCGCCCCAGTCGCCGAACATCGTCGATCACCCGGGGATCGTGCTGGTTGACCGCCGGCACCGGACCCAGTGGCGTGGGAATGCCGCTGATCATGAACGGGGGATCGAGTAGTTCAACCGGACCGTGTTCGGTCTCGACGTCGTGGAAGCGTCCGCGTGATCGCAGTTGCTCGTGCTGCCACACACCCGCAAGGTCATTGACCCACGCGAAAGCCGTCCTGCCATCCTGCAACCTGGCGAGGCATTCATCGACATCCAGGGTGGACGTGACATCGCGGATGAGGGTTTCCAATTCCTCGACATTGCGCAACCGATCGGGGTTAGTCGCGAAGCGGACATCGTTGCCCAAGTCCTCGTCGGCGAGGAGGTGCCGGGCCATTGACCGCCACTCTGCGTCGCTTTGGACGGCGATCAGGATCGACCGGCCGTCGGACAGCGGGAAGGTGCCGTAGGGAGCTATCGCGTGATGGCGTCGTCCCGTGCGAGGCGCCTGGCTGCCACCGTAAACAGCCGCGTACAAGGGAGCGGATACCCACTCCACGAGGCTGTCGAGCATCGACACTGTGATGGCTGCACCTTCACCTGTCCGATCTCGCCGCACGAGGGCCGCGAGGATGCTGGTCAGTGCGTACATGCCCGATGAGATATCCGCTACCGAGAACCCCGTCTTGCTCATCTCCGGACCGCCATTCACGGAGAACACGCCTGCTTCAGCCTGAATCGCGAGGTCGTAGGCCTTGTCGCCTCCGCGCGGACCGCCTGGTCCGTAGCCGGAGATCTCACACGCGATCAGATGCGGGTAGCGATCGTGCAGGGATTCAGCGCCCAAACCTCGACGATTCGCGGCCTCCTCGGACATGTTGTGCAAAAAGACATCGGCACCGGCGATCAACTCCTGAAGCAATGCCAGATCCTCGTGCTGGGACAGATCGACCGTGACCGACTGCTTACCTCGATTGGCCCACACGAAGAACGCGGAGTTCCCCTTCACCACGTGGTCGTAGTGTCGAGCGAAATCCCCTTCAGGTCGCTCCACCTTGATGACCGTCGCACCGAGATCGGCGAGCTGACGGCTGGCGAAGGGTGCGGAGATCGCCTGTTCCAGCGAGACGACCACTACACCTGCCAGGGGTGCAGCAGGGTCGTTCACCTGTCGACCATGACGTCCTGGAGGAACCAGTCCACCAATTCGCGACAGTTGCGCTCGAGCGTCTCGTCCGCCTCCTCCAAGGAGGTCAGCAATTCATCGGCCGTGGTCGACGACGGGATGTGGTCGGCACCCAATCGGGTCCACATGGTCACCAGCTCGATATCGGCTTCCGGATGGAACTGGGTCCCAACGGCCGATCCGGACCGGAAGAGCTGGACCGCGCTCTCGTTACGCATGAGAACCTCCACACCGTCGGGCAGCTCGATGCGATCCTCATGCCAGGTGAACCACGGGCCTTCCGGGAGTGCGGTTGTCGATCGGTCATCGGTGAAGTCGACGAGGCCGATCTCGCTGCCGAGCGGCCCAGCAGGAACCACGTGCCCACCGAGCGCCTCAGCGAGCAATTGCCCACCGAAGCACACACCCAGGTAGGGCTTCTCGCGGCGGGACAGTTCCCTGATGAACGCGATCTCGGGTTCGACCCAGGCCCTGGCTTTCGGGTCATGGGCGTTGGCGAACGAGCCGAAGGCGATGACCGCGTGGTAAGCACCCGGATCAGGAAAGGACGTATTGGGACTGGCCGGGTCTTCGAGAACCACGTGCAAGTCCGTCTCGATGCCACGCTCAGCCAACAGCCGACCGATACGACCGGGGGCCGCTTGCGGCTCGTGACTGATCAGCAAGACGCGCATCGCTACAAGGTAGCCCGATACCGGGCGATCTCCCAATCACTGACCCGGCCTTCAGGGCTGTCGGCGTTGGCCTTGAATTCCTCCGCCTCCCGGCGTTGCATGATCAGAAAATTCTCGACGAACGTGTCGCCGAAGACCCTGCGAGTGAAGGGGGTGTCGAAGTTCTCGATCGCCCCGGAGATGTCGGCGGGCAGTCTTTCCCACCGGTCATCGGCGTGAGGGTCTCCCGTCACGTGGGGCATGAGTTCACCTGCACCTTGGAGTCCTTCGATCCCCGCCGCCAGACATCCAGCGAGGACGAGATAGGGATTGGCGTCCGCAGCCGCCCAACGAACCTCGAGACGATTCGCGGACCCAGCCCCCACGATCGATCGCACCCCCACCAGCCGGTGATCCAATCCCCAGGTGACCTGGGTCGGCGAGAATGAGTAGTCCTCGACCCGCTTGTAGCCACTGATGGTCGGGGTCATGACCAACTGCAATTCCTTGTGATGGGCCAGCAGACCACTCAGGTACTTGCGCATCAGGGAATTCCCCAGGACGGACTCCTCGTCGGAGTCGGCGAACACGTTCTTGCCGTCCTTGGTCAGCGACTGGTGGACATGCATGCCGTTACCGGCTTCCAGCAGGAAGGGTTTGGCCATGAAGGTCGTGTTCACACCGTGGCGTTTCGCGACGAGTCGCACGATGTACTTGAACAGGACCGTCGCATCCGCCATCTCCATCAGCGGTCCGTACCGCAGGTTGATCTCCGTTTGGCCCGGTCCGTACTCGACGTTACTGGCCTCGACCTCGATTCCCGTCTTTCGCAGGGATTCGCGGATATCGAGCATGAAGCGCTCCATCTCCGCACCGCGTTCTATCGAGTAGCAGTTGATGTCGTTATAGAGGGGCTCCCAATCGGAGGTGTAGAAGTGGCACTCCAGTTCTGTCGCCGCATCTATGCCGAAACCGAGTTCCGCCAAGTGCGCGATCTGACGTTTGAGCATCCCGCGCGCATCCATCTCGATCACCCGGTCCGACTCCGGATGGAAGGTGTCGCACATCACGACCGCGACACCTTCGGTCCAGCCTGCTATGCGGAAGGAGTCGAGGTCGGGCACCGCGTGCATGTCCGGGAAGCCATCCGTTTCGTCGACCCAAGGCGTTCCGAAGATGAAACAGGTCGGGTCCCACGTGTAGACCACATTGGCGATGGCGAAGCCCGACCCACGCAGGAAGTGACGGACGGGAATTCGCTTGCCGCGCGGTACGCCCCACGTATCGACGAACATGCACTCCACGGTGTGGACGTCGTTCTCCTCGCATATCCGGGCAACGTCATCCCACGAGGTGCCGTCCCCGGAGGTGGCACCCTGATTCGCCTTGGCCATGCGTCCAACTCCCTTGCTTCCGGACCCGTCATTTTGGATACTTGATAAATCTAGCCCTTCGGAGCCCCTCCGTCGCCCTATTTTCAGCCTAAGGAGCACCCGTGCACGCAATGGTTTTGAATCGACCCGGCGAAGCCCTGGTCTCCACGGAGATGGCCGACCCGCTGGCCCACGCTCCTGGCTCGGTGATCGAGGTGGTGGCCTGCGGGATCTGCCACTCCGATCTCCACGCCGCGGCCGGTGACTATCCGACGAATCTGCCCATCGTGCTCGGTCACGAGGTGGTCGGGATCCACCCCGAACTCGGGACGGTGCTCGTCTACGCCTGCTGGGGATGCCGGCAGCCGGATTGCTGGGCGTGCGCCTCGGGGCAGGAGATGATCTGCCCGAACGCCACGGAGGCCGGCTTGTTCCGCAACGGCGGGTACGCCGAGCGAATGGAGATTCCCGACGACTCCTACCTGGTGCCGATCGGCGATCTCGACCCTTACCGGACGGCCCCCTTGGCATGTGGCGGCCTCACCGCCTATCGCGCCGTAGATCACACTCGAGAACGCCTCGGGAGCAGGCCGAATCCGCGAGCACTGGTACTCGGCGCGGGAGGACTGGGGCAGTTCGGGATCCAGTTCCTGAAGCTGGTGACCGATGCGAAGGTAACGGTGGTCGATTCCTCACCGGCCAAGCGAGCGATCGCAGCAGATCTTGGTGCCGACGACGTGTGTGCGCCGAGCGACCTTGACGGCACCTTCGATGCGGTCATCGATTTCGTCGGTGCCGGTGCCACGCTCGAAGCGGCGGCCAAGCACGTCGCGCGGCAAGGAATCGCCGTGGTGGTGGGCCTGTACGGCGGCACCATCCCCTTCGGCTTCGGTGCGGTCCCACACGAGGCGCGGTTCATGACATCCGTGTGGGGCACCCGAGCGCAGCTCGGCGAGCTCGTCGATCTCGCCACCCGGCATCCACTCGCATCACCCGTGGAGGTAGTGCCGCTCGATTCAGCCCAGACCGCCCTCGATCGACTCGCTGCCGGGGATGTGGCCGGCCGGATAGTCCTCGATCCCCGCTCTCACTCATAGCCGGAGGCTTCCATGATCGACATCACCGATCCGAGTACCTATCGCGATGGCATTCCGCACGAGGTGTTCAAGGAAATGCGCGACACCGAACCGATCGCGCTCCGGGAATACGAGGGTCGCCCGTACTGGGCCATCACCCGATACGCCGACCTGGTGACCGTGACCCGTGATCCGAAGACCTACTCCAGCGCACGCGGCATGACGAACCTGCCGGACCTCAACGAGGAGCAGATGAACGCGCGACGCTCCATCATCGACACCGATGCTCCCGAACACGTGCGCCTGCGCAAACTCGGCATTCCCGCATTCACGGGGCGGAAGGTCCGCAGTTATGAAGACACGACGCGCGACATCACCCGTGCACTGCTGCGTAACGCGGTGGAGGCCGAGACGGTTGACATCGTGAGTGCGATCTCCGCGCCGCTTCCGATCCGCGTGATCGTCGGCATCCTGGGAGTCCCCGAGGAGGACACGGACTTCATGGTGCAACTCTCCGATGAACTCATCGACTCCAGTGGATTGCCAGACGACGCATACGGCAACACCACGCCCCTGGAACTTCTACCGTTCAGTTCTCCCGCATCACACGCGCTCTTCGAGTATGGAGCGACGCTCGGCGCAGAGCGCAGGCGTCATCCGCAAGACGACCTCGTCACCACCTTGGTGCACACCGAGGTCGAAGGAGATCGACTCAGCGACTCCGACTTCAAGAACATGTTCCACGTCCTGGTCTTCGCCGGCAACGAGACCACCCGGACGGCGATTAGTAACGGCATTAGAGCCTTCATGGATAACCCGGATCAACTCGAACTTCTCCACAAGCGGCCGGAACTCGTAGAGCAAGCCGTCGAGGAGATCATTCGCTTCGCCACACCAGTCCTGCACATGCGTCGGACCGCCACGTGCGATACCGACCTCTCGGGAGTGGACATCACTGAAGGCGACAAGGTGGTCATCTGGTACGCGTCGGCGAACTTCGACGAGCGCGAGTTCGCCGATCCACTCACGTTCGACATCACGCGCCCCATCAAGCCACCGCAGGTGTCCTTCGGCGCCAAGGGCCCGCATCACTGTCTAGGAGCGCCATTGGCCCGGATGGAGATACGCGTTCTGCTTGAGGAGATCGTGAAGTCCGGGATTCGATTCGAGGCAACTGGGCCGACGGTCCGCACCCGATCGAACTTCGTGAACGGAATCTCGCAACTGCCCGGACGTGTCTTCGTTCCCTGACAAGTGCAGTACCTGAAACGCAAGTGGGGCGCCCCGAAGGACGCCCCACTTGCGTGCTGTGTACGAACTACGAGGCGAAGTTGTGAACTGCGTCGTAGTTCTCCTTGTTCTTGCGCGCGGTGCCGACGATCAAGCCGATGATGAACATGGCGAACGGCAATATGATCAGGATCCATCCCGTGGTGTTGTGCTCCCATGCATTCGCATCTGGGGTGGACGACAGACCCGAGAACAAGTTGAAGTGAGCCATCAACATGTACTCGCCTACTGCCAGACCGATGATCGCCAAGACCGGCGCGATCTTGGTGTTCCAGACCCGGGTGTCTTCCTTGGTGCGGGCGAAGTAGACGATCACCGAAATGCTCACCAGGATCTCGGTTAGCACGATCGCGATCACCGCGACTGCGCCGAACCAGAAGAACAGGTTCAGAATCGGATCCCAGCCCAGGATCATCGCGATCACAACGATCACGACCCCGAGAACCGTGACGAGTCCCGTAGCGACGATCGGTGCCTGAGCCCGATTGGTGCGATCCAGACTCTTCGGCAGAACACCCGCGCGACCCATGGCGAAGAAGTACCGGGCTGCACTGTTCTGGAAAGCCAGGAGCGCCGCGAAGAGCGAGGTCAGGATCAACCAGCCCAACAACTCGGTCAGCCAGGAACCGACGAACTCGGTGCTCAACGAGAACAGGATCGCTGCTGGGTCAGCCAGGGGCTCGCCATCGATAGCAGTGACCTCGAAGACCTTGTTCTGAATATCCGTGGCACCTAGGCCCGACACCAGACCGAAGCCGATGATGCCGAAGAGAACCGTGATAAGCAGGACGGATGTGTAGGTCGCCTTGGGCACGGTGCGCTTGGGATCCTTGGATTCCTCACCGTAGATGGCCGTCGCTTCGAAACCGATGAAGGATGCCAGCGCGAAGGCAAAGGCGATGCCCACGCCACCAGGGATGGCTTCGGTCAGGATGCTCGCTGGGGCGAAGGAAGCCGCGAAGTCCAGTCCATCCGGACCGCCGCCGGAGAAGATGATCGCCAGAGCGACGATCAACAGGCCCACCAGCTCGACCGTGAGCAGGACGCCGAGCACCTTCGCACCGATGTCCACCGAGGCGGCGGACAGCGCGAATACGAGCGCGAGCATGATGAAGGCGTAGAGCCACCAGGGGAGGGTCAGCCCCAACTTGGCCTCCAGTTGGAAGGTCATCTGCCCGGCTAGGAAGCCGAGGACGCCCCACATGACGGCGATGTATGCGACAACCGACGCGAAGGCAGATGCCACGCCCCAGTTGATGCCTAGGCCGCGACCCACGTAGGCGAAGAACGCACCCGTGTTCGTGACGTAGTGCGACATCGTCGCGTAGCCGACGCTGAACAGCAGCAGGATGATGCCGACGGCTACGTACATACCCGCCGCACCGGCCCCCACGCCGATGCCCATGGCAACGGGGAAGGCGCCGGTCATACCCGCCAAGGGCGCCGCAGCTGCGACGACGAAGAAGACGATGCCGATGAGTCCGAGGGTTCCCCTCCTCAGGGACGTCGATTTCGTCTCCGGATCACCAGGCTGCAGCGCCTGATCAGATTTGGGGAGATTCTCCCTTTGGGACATAGTTCCTCCACGTTTTCGAATGCAGCCGGCCTCTCCTCACGAAACCGAACATGCGAACTGTCGTGTATCAGATATACGCAGTCAAGCGACTTGCCGAAATCCTCCAGTTCGATACTTCGTGCATTTCTTCACGAAGTCGTCGCTTTGTCACGATTTCAATCGAAAGCGTTGCAGCTTCCCGGTAGCCGTCTTGGGTAGGGCTTCGACGAACTCGAGCACGCGCGGGTACTTGTAGGGCGCGATGGTCGCCTTGACGTGATCTTGCAGTTCACCTCGGAGATCATCCGACGGCGAAGAATCGGGGGTGAGCACCACGTAGGCACTCACCAACATTCCGCGTTCAGGATCGGGAGTCCCCACCACAGCCACCTCTAGGACGGCCGGATGCGAAAGCAGCGCGTTCTCGACTTCGGGGGCAGCGATGTTGTACCCACTCGAGACGATCATGTCATCGGCGCGTGCGATGTAGCGGAAGTAGCCGTCTTCATCCATCTCGTAGATGTCACCGGTGAGATTCCACCCGTCACGGACGTACACGCTCTGCCGCTCATCGTCAAGGTACCTGCATCCCGTTGGACCTTGAACCGCCAACCGGCCAGGTGTGTTGGCCGGGAGCGGCTGCAAATGATCGTCGACCACCACCGCGCGGTATCCGGGAACCGCTCGACCCGTTCGTCCCGGTCGAATGTCGTCATCGCTCGCGGAGATGAAGATATGCAGCATCTCGGTGGCACCGATGCCATCGATCAACTTCATGCCCGTTGCGTCGAACCAAGCACGCCACGTCGCTTCGGGGAGGGTCTCCCCAGCGGATACACAGCGCCGCAAGGAACTCACGTCGTGTCCAGCCAACTCCCCGAGCATCGCTCGATAGGCAGTGGGTGCAGTGAACAGGCACGTGATGCGGTGCCGTTCGATCGCCTCCAGTAGCCGGGGAGGAGCGCCGACCTCGAGCAGCACCGAACAAGCACCCACCCGAAGCGGGAAGACCACCAATCCGCCTAGTCCGAAGGTGAACGCCAAGGGTGGACTGCCACTGAAGACATCCTCCGGGATGGGCTTGACGATGTGTGCGCTGAAGGTGTCCGCGATGGCGAGGATGTCCCGATGCGCGTGCATCGTCGCCTTCGGTTTGCCGGTGGTTCCCGAGGTGAACGCCAAGAGCGCGGTATCCGTTGCATGTGTGGCCACCGGATCGCTGGACCCCGATGCGTCCTGAGCAGCGATCTCTAGTGCCTCGGCACTTCCATCGCCGTAGGAGATCGTGGTGCCGGTGAACGAGGTTGCGTTCCAGTCGTCGAGGAATCGGTGATCCACGATCGCGAACTGAGGCTGAGCGATGTCGATCAGCGCGTCGAGTTCACCGGTACGCAGGAGGGGGATGGTCGTCACAACAACCGCACCGACGCGTAGCGCGGCTAGCCATGCGACCACTAGTCGTCCATTGTTCGGACCACGCAGGAGAACCCGATTACCCGGTTGAACATCGAGATCGCGCATCAACGCGGCGGTGCAGCGAACATCGTCGAGCAGCTGTCCGTAAGTCCACGTTCCATCATCTGCGACGAGGGCTAACCGATCCGGACCCTGACGCTCGATCGTTCGATCCAGGAGCTCGACGCTCGCGTTGAGGGATTCGGGGTACTGGACTTCCGGGAGGTCCCACAGGAACTCGGGCCACTGGTGGACCGGTGGCAGGCGATCAGCGGTGAAGGAATCGACGTGAGCCGATACACCCAGGCGCTGATCAGTCATACAGGCGAGCCTTACCGATGCGTTCGAGCGTGACTTCCCCACTCCATGGGAGCATCGTCGAACCCAAGCGGGAATCGCGATACATGCGCTCCAGGGCTAGGTGCTTGAGCATCGACTGACCGCCGCAGACGCGTACGGCGGTGCGTGCAACTTCATTCGCGTTCTCCATCACGACATTCACCGCAGCCCACGCACCCACCATGGTGTCCTCGTCGGGATCGAGGTAGGCCTCATCGAGTATCGAGAACAGCATCGCCTTGCTCTGCTCGTACTTGATCTGCATTTCCGCCCACCCCATCTGCTTGACGGGGTTGTCGCGTCGCGCAGTGCCCTTGGCAGCTCCTTCGAGTTCACCGCGCAGATAGGCCCGCGTGAAATCCAAGATTCCCTGGGTCAGACCGAGATAGGAGGGAGCCAGCGACATGAATAGGTAGGGGTATCGACGTGCCGCTTGGTCGTACATGCCGCCGGGCATGATTTCGTCGTCGTAGGGGACGAAAACGTCCTTCATCAGCAGAGTGCGCGAGACGGTTCCCCGCATACCCAGGGGATCCCAATCGTCCACGATCTCCACACCGGGCGCGTCCGCACGCACGGAGAGCAGCCGCAGGAAGTCCTCGCCCGGCACCTGACACGTCACGTTGTAGCGAGTCGCGGCGCCCGATAGCGAAGCGAAGATCTTCCGCCCGGACACCCGGTAGCCGCCATCGACCGGCTCGGCCTTGGTCGCTACCCCGGCCAGCGCACCAGGGTTGAGTCCTTCACTGAAGGGCTGGGAGTGGATGTCGCCGTACTCCACCACACCGCGGAACATTTGAGCGCGTCGGCGCTCATGCGTCTCACGCTCCTCCGGGGTCATGTCCAGCAGATCACTCACCTCGCCGGCCCACAGCATGGTGGCGTTGTGCATGTTGAACGTGAGCGCGGTCGAGCCGCAGTAGCGCCCGATCTCCGCGGACACCCGGGCGTAGTCGGCGAAACTCGCGCCGAGACCGCCGTACTCCTTCGGAACGCAGATGGCCAGGAGTCCGGTCCGACGGAAGTCTTCGAAGTTCGCGAAAGGGAATACCGCATTGCGGTCCACGTCGACTGCGCGCTCGCGGATGGAAGGACCGAGATCGCGAACGATCTGCACGAGTTCATCGCGTTCACGTCGATCCAACGTGGTGGGTCTGCCACTACCGGTATGGGCACGGGCTCCTTCATGGGATGCGATCGGTGGCGTCATGGCGACGATGGTGAAGGACCATCGCAACTTTGTCAACGGCGTTGACAAAGTTGCGACACTCCACCTAGCGTCACCCGGCATGCGGGACGTCGACGCCAGCCCCACGGCATGGCGTGAGAGCGGAGACGGCCCTGTCGCGGTATTCCTCCATGGCCTCGGTGGCGGACGCACCGCCTGGCGCCCACAGTTGGAGGGGCTAAGCCACGTACGGCGATGTGTGGCGTGGGACGCTCCTGGCTACGGCGCCTCCCTGCCCGTTGCGGACACGTCGTTCGACTCCTACGCCCAAGCGGCCATCGACTTCATCGACGCCGTCTCCCCCGACGAGCCCGTCGACCTGGTCGGCATGAGCTTCGGCGGAATGATCGCCCAGTACGTCGCTGCGGCGGTGCCCGACCGGATCCGAACCCTCACGCTGCTGTGCACGAGTCCGAAGTTCGGTCTGGACGGTACCGACCCGGATGAGTGGCGAGCGGCCCGTCTGGCCGGGTTGGAGGCCATGGGCAGTCCAGCCGCTGCAGCCCCCGCGATCCTGTCCTCCCTGGCAGGACCACATGGCGCGCACGTGGTGCCCGAGGCAGTCGAAGCGATGTCGCGCGTCCCCCTGGCTGGGCTACTCGACTCCCTCAGCACGATCGCCAGCCACGACACCCGAGCCATCCTCCCGACGATCGCCACTCCCACGTTGCTCCTCGTCGGGGAGCTCGACGATGAGACCCCCGTCGCATACTCGGAGGCGATCGACGCACTGCTACCCGACTCGAAGGTCACGGTCATCGGGGGTGCGGGACACTTGTTGAACCTCGAAGCTCCCGACCAGGTCAATGCCGCCCTCGTGGAGCATTGGTCCGCGTACGAGTCATCCCGTGAGAAGGAACAGTCATGAACACCGCGAACACCGAATGGCGCTGGATCAAGCGCTTCGCACAGCAGTTCCAACTCAATGGCATGAAGCCCGGCGACGAAGTGGTGATCTTGTCGGAGAGTGCCAGTCGCCCCGAACTCGTAGCCACGTCGATTCTGGCCGCCGAGTACCTCGGTGCTCGCCCCTTCGAAGTGGTGATGCGCACCCCCGCCAATGGTGGGCCGGTCGCCCTGCGGTCCACCGGTACGTCACTTGCTCTGAAGGGTCAGGCCGGCGCGGTATCGGCGGTGTCGTCGGTGCCGCTCGTCATCGATGTAACGGTCGAGGGTCTGCTGCACTCGCGGGAACTGCGCGACATTCTCGGTGCAGGGACTTCGGTGTTCATGATCAGCAACGAGCACCCTGAGATCTTCGAGCGCCTTCCCCACGACGCGGACATGGCCGAACGTGTATCCAAGTCCCACGCGTTCATGAAGAACGCCAGGACTATGCGGGCTACGAGCGATATGGGGACCGACCTGGTGGTCGAACTCGCCGACGCCTTCACCGCCGGCTCCACGGGTGTGATCGACGGTCCAGGGGAGATAGCCCATTGGCCCGGCGGCCTGGTCCTGGCATTTCCCGCTCGTCATCGGGTCAATGGTCAGATCGTCTTGGCTCCGGGTGACATCAACATCACGTTCAAGCACTACGTCCAAGATCCCATCACCTTGACGATCGAGGACGACTACGTCGTCGCGATCGAAGGTAAGGGGTACCAAGCGGACATGCTGAAGTCCTACATGTCGGCATTCGACAAGGACGCGTACGCCACATCGCACATCGGCTGGGGCATGAATCCCGCAGCACGCTGGGACTACCTCGAGCTCTACGACCGTTCGCAGTTCAACGGGACCGAGGCTCGCGCCTTCGAGGGGAACTTCATGTACAGCACAGGTGCCAACGAGAACGCCGAACGCTTCAGCGTCTGTCATTTCGATATTCCCATGCGCAACTGCAATGTGTTCTTGGATGATCACCAAGTGGTGGATGCGGGGCGCTTAACCGGTGTCGCAGCGGGTGAGGAGAACTGACGCGTGACCGAGCAGATCGACGTCGTCTTCCCGGACCTTCTCGGCCTAGCTCACGGGAAGACGGTTCCGGAGAACCGTCGTGACCATCCGACGCACTACGCGATCACCGTCATGGTGCAAGGACTCGACCTGGAGTTCCTCGAAACCGACAACTACTCCACGAGCGCGGGCTTCCCCGACATGGAGGCGCGATTGGACCCCTCATCGGTCCGTCCTTGGCGAGGGCGCAGCGTGGGGCTGGCCAACGTGCACTTCGCCGATGGTCGCGAGTTGCCCTTGGATTCGCGTCGCGCGCTGACCTCCGTCATGGATCGATGGAAGGCGCGTGGTCTGACTCCGATCGCCGGCTTCGAGATGGAGTTCTTCCTTCTCTCGGGCCGAACACCGCTTACGAAACTCCCGGTTCCCGACCACCGGGTCTACGGGATCGGAGCGGGGGCGGATCCGACCGGGACCCTCGAGCAGATTGTCGCCGCTGCGCACGAATGCGACCTGCACCCTGAGGGAGCCAACAGCGAATTCACGCCGAGCCAAGTCGAGGCATCACTGCACTACCAAGATGCGCTCCGCGCGGCAGATGCGGCTTTCCTTTTCCGGCTCTTGTCGCGTGAAATCGCTCGTGAGCGCGGAATCGACGTCACCTTCATGGCTCGACCGTTCGCAGACGCTGTCGGTAATGGACTCCACGTCAATATGAGCATGAACGACGATGCTGGGACGAACGCCTTCATCGATGAGTCGGATTCGAACGGAATCTCACCGGTAATGAAGCACTTCATCGCCGGCTTGATCGACCATCACGAGGCACTTGCTGCCTTTGCTGCGCCAACCGTGAACTCCTACAAACGGCTCACACCCGGAATGCTCTCCGGCTACTGGGCCAACTGGGGATGGGATAACCGGATCTCCACTGTTCGCGTCCCTGGTCAACGCGGCTTGGGAACCCGTATCGAACACCGGATGGCCGATGGAACAGCCAACCCGCATCTGCTCACCGCAGCCCTCTTCGCCGCAGGACTGTCCGGAGTGGAGCGTGAGTTGCCGCTGCCGGAACCGCAGCAAGGTGACGCCGACGCCGAACCGAACACCGAACGCCACACCCCGCATTCGTTGAAGGAAGCTCTTGACGCCCTGGAGGCCGACGAGATCCTGCGTTCGTACTTCCACCCCGATCTGATCCAGGTGTACGTCGATCTCAAGCGCAAGGAGATCGGTCGATGGAGTGCGGCGGTGACCGATTGGGAACAGCAGGAGTACGCGCGGGTCTACTGATCCTTGCCGGTGAGTCCCGCCAAGAGTGCATCCAATCCGGCCTCGAACACGGAATTGCTCGACGGGTAGAGGTCCTTCGCTGCCGACACCGTGGCGGGGAACTCGCGAAAATCCAGATGCAGATAGTCGTCGCGCCAGCGCCGGTAAGTGGTATCCCGGTTGGCCCGCGCCGTAGCCAGGGGTGCATCGAGCCATGCGGACCCGAGCGTGTATTCGATGATCGCGTGGTAGGCGATTACCCGCCTCTTGGGTGACAGCCCGGCCCTGCCGAGGGCATCGAGCACGATCTCGGTAATCCGCAGTTCGTTATCCCGTCGCGTGGGACCTGCGGCCACGATCGGCAGGACGACGGGATTCGCGATCAGCGCCGAACGCAGTCGCTTGCACAGTCGCTTGATGTCGGCGATGGCATCGTCGGTACTCCGGAAACTCCGGGTGACCGGTGCCATGGCCCTGTCGCCAACCTCCAGCAGGAGGTCGTCCTTGTCCTCGAAGTGCCGGTAGACGGCGGTGGCGTCCACACCCAACTCCCGTCCCAAGGATCGCAACGTGAAGTCCGCCGCCCCGGAGCGACTGAGCAAGTCCATCGCCGCCTCGCAGATGGCGTCGCGGGACAGGCGGGCAGGTCGACCCATGCTGGAAGCCTATGCGGGCATCCGGATCGGGAACATCGTTCGCGCACGAACGAATGACGCTAGGCTCGCTCGCATGAGTGATTCACGTGGCTTTCTTCCGCCCTTCACCCCCGGTGGTGGATCGGCTCTGATCCCCGAAATGCCCTGGTACTACTCCGGCACACTCCTGACCATCGAATACCGCACCGACGTGGATCGCGTCCGTGCCCTGCTGCCCGCGGAACTGGAACTCGCAGATGAGGATCCTGGGGCCGTCGCGCTGATCTGGGCCGATTGGCAGTCCTGCAGTTCCTCCGGCGCTGAGTTGCTGGACCCCGCGAGATCGCAGTACCTCGAGGCGTTCTTCGTGGTGCGCTGCAAGTACCAAGGCGTCACCTACAGCCGCTGCGAACTCATCTGGGTCACCACGGATTTCGCGATCGGGCGGGGGTGGTTCCAGGGTTACCCGAAGAAATTGGGGAGCATCCATGTGACGCGTGCATTCGCTCATGGGAAAGCGTCTCCGCGAGTAGCCTCCGGCGGCACCTTCGGTGCGAGTCTGGCCGCCTACGACCACCGCCTCGCGACCGCGCGCGTCACGCTTCGCGAACCAAGCGACACGAATGGATTCGTCAACGGCCATCCCATGGTCCATCACCGATTCATGCCCTCGATCACCGGTCAGGGGATGTCCCTAGCCCAGATCGTGACGATGGGTGGCGTCGATCCCGACCTCGGCCAGCCGTGGGTGGGTGATGCCGAGCTGGAGTTGTTCGATTCACCGTGGGATCAGCCCGCGAGCCTGCTTCCGGTGCGCGAGGTCATCGCCGGCTACTACCGCGAGGTGGGCGTGACCTTCGCCGGAGGCACGCTGCTCGACGACTCGTCCCAGCCTCTGTGATCGCTCGTTCGTGAAGGCCCGAATGGTGAGCGTGCTCACCGAGAACTGGACGCTCACCGATCCCCGGGATCTACCGGCCCTCGTTCGCATGGCCCAAGAGGCCGAGGAAGCGGGTTTCGACATGGTCATGGTCAGCGATCATGTGGTGCTCGGACCATCGGCGGGCTCCTCAGGAAGGATGGAGAACCCGCGCGATTACGCGATGCCCGGGAACCAGGACCCTGCCACGGCCTGGCCGTCGAGTCTGCTTCTGCTCTCGGCTATCGCAGCTGCCACGAGCCGCATTCGACTGGGGGCAGTAGCGCTGATCGCACCACTTCGCCACCCGCTCGCCCTCGCCAAGGACCTGGCCACCCTCGATCTGCTCAGTGGCGGACGCCTGGTGGTCCAACCGACGGTGAGTTGGCACGCAGATGAATACGACGCCCTGGGCGTGGACTTCACACAGCGAGGCCGGATCCTGGATGAGCACTTGCAGATCTGGCGGGGTGCCTGGGCGCAATCACCGTTGGACTTCAGCGGTGACTTCTTCGATTTCAACGACGTTTACGTGGAACCCAAGCCGTTCCGGCCCGAAGGTCCGCAGATGTGGTTCGGCGGCCAAGGGGTGAATCCGCAGATCATCCGTCGGCTAGCCCAGTATGGAATGGGCTACCACCCGCTCGGGCGTATCGATGCAGCGCATATGGACGCGCTACGCGATGCGCTCAGACCGCATGGGCGAAGCCCCGAGGAATTCGAATTGGTGGGAGGCACTCGAGTGGACTTCCCGAGCCCACACGAGTGCGCACCATTGGCTCCGGCCCTCGAGGAGATTCCCCGTCAGATGGAAATGGGCATGAGCACGTTCTGCATCAAGCCGAGCATCTTCATCGACGACATCGATCGGCATGCATCCTTTTGTCGCGAAGTAGTCACCCGCGTGGACGCTCTTACGAATAACAACTGACGAATCAGTAGTCCTCGACGTATTCCAGCAATTCCCAATCCGTCACATCGCGCGTACTCGGATCGGCTACCTCGGCGTTGTAGCGGTCGATCTCATCGCGCTTCAACGTCACGAAGGTCTCGACGAACACCGAACCCAACTTCCCGGCCAGACGTTCATCTCCTGCCAGGGCCTCCAAGGCGGCTTCCAAGGTCATGGGCAGGACGGGGGCGGATTCGTCTTCGTAGGTCCAACCATCCAGCGCCGCCGGTGGCTGCAGTTCGCGCTCGATACCGTCGAGGGCTGCCGCAAGAACCGCAGCTGCGACTACGTACGGATTCGCCGCACCATCGCCGATGCGCAACTCCAAGCGAGTGCCCTGGCCACGCTCCGGTGGAATCCGGACCATGGTGCTGCGGTTGTCCCATCCCCAATTGGCTCGGTAGGGCGCGAGGGTGTCCGGACCCAGGCGCTTGAACGCATTGATGGTCGGATTGGTGAATGCCGATAGCGCCGGGGCGTGTTCGATGATGCCGGCGATCATTGCCAGTGCGGTCGAACTCAACTCCTGGCCACCGTCGTGCATCCGGTTGGTGCCCTGTGGATCGGTCACCGAGAAGTGGACGTGGAAGCCACTGCCGCCTTCGTCATTCCACGGCTTGCCCATGAACGTCGCCAACATGCCGTTGCGATGTGCGAGATCCTTGACGGCGGTCTTGAACATGAAGGTTCGATCAGCGGCGTCGAGGGCGTCCGAGTGCCACAAGTTGATCTCGTACTGCGAGGGTGAGAACTCGTGGTTGCCCGCGAATGCGCCGATGTTCAACCGGTCGATCATGCGGAGCATCTGCAAGAACACGCCATCTGGGTCGACCATGCTGCCGGTCGTGTAGACCCGCCCGGTCTTGTTCAGGACCCTCTCCCATTCACCGTTCGGTCGGTGCGCGAGGTAGAACTCCAATTCCGGACCGAGGACGGGCACCAGGTCGAGTGAGCCGTAGGCAGCGAGAACGGTCTTCAACACCGATCGCGGTGCCACAGGCGATGAATCGCCGTTCGGTTCGAAGGCATCCGCGATGGCATAGGCCACGCCCGGCTCCCACGGCATCTCGCGGATCGTGCTGGAGTCCAACCGCGAAACGAGATCCGGAAGTCCGTCGGAGATGCTTCCGTGCCCGTCGAGCACTCCGCCTCGAGTGTTGGTGACCCACACTCCCTGGCAGAAGGCCGGACCGTGCGCGGCCGCCCGCTCCAGTTGGGAGACCAAGAGGTCCTTGGAGCGGGTGATTCCCAGGACGTCGCTGTAGATGAGTCGTAGAACGTCGACGCCATCGTCCTGCAATCCCTGTCGGACGTCGGAAAGATCGAGATGCATGCAAAAACCCCTAGATCGTTCGGTAGCCAACGAATTCCTGGATACTAGTCCCGCAGGCCGTCGAAGAGGACGGAAACGGGAAGGATCCACATGAAGGCACTTTTCATCGAACACGATCACACCAGCCCACCTGGACCGATCGGTGATGCCTTCACCAAGCGGGGCTACGACGTCGTGGAGCGGGTGGTGGTCCCCGGTGAGAACTACTACTCCCCCAACGTCGATTTCGAGTTCCCCGATCCAAGCGACTACGACGTCCTGGTGCCCATGGGTTCTCCGTGGGGAGCGTGGGACGACGCCACGATCGGCAATTGGCTGCAGCCCGAATTGGAGTGGCTCCGCGAAGCCGATCGGCGCGGCATCCCGGTCCTCGGCATCTGCTTCGGAGGTCAACTCCTCGCCCGAGCTCACGGTGGGACCGTGGGTCGCGCTCCGGCATGTGAGATCGGCTGGAGCACGTTGCATACCGACGATCCCGATCTTGTCGATCCAGGCCCGTGGTTCCAGTTCCACTACGACCGATGGACGCTGCCGCCGGGTGCGACCGAGATCGCTCGGACCAGTCGCGCTTCGCAGGCATTCACGCTGCGTCGGAACTTGGCACTGCAGTTCCACCCCGAACTCACGGCTCATGAACTCGACATGTGGCTCGAGTGCGACGGCCGCGAACTCGTCGAGAAGGACGGTCAGGACCCCGACGCCCTCATGGCACACACGAGGTGGCTCGAAGCCGATGCCGCCAGCCGGGCGGACGGTCTCGTCGGTGCTTTCCTGGAGCAGGTCGCCCGCTCCTAGCGGGCCGAGACCCTCACCGGGAACCGTTTGACGCCGTGGATGAAGTTCGACCTGAGGTAATCGATCGGTCCATTGTGCTGGAGGTCCACGCCCCGGCTGAGCAGGTCCTCGAACATGACCCGGATCTCGAGTCGGGCAAGGGAGTTGCCCAAGCACATGTGCGGGCCACCGCGCCCGAACGACATGTGCTCATTGGGTCGACGCTCCACATCGAAGCGATACGGATCGTCGAAGACCTCCGGATCACGATTGCCCGAGGCGAACCACACCACCACCTTGTCACCTGACTTGATCGACCTACCCCCGAGTTCGGTGTCCTTGGTGGCCGTTCTGCGGAAGTGGTAGACCGGGCTCGCGAAGCGAAGGAACTCCTCGACCGCCCACTCGATCTTGTCCGGGTTCTTGCGCAGCAGCTCCACCTGATCGGGGTGATTGATCAGATGGTTCATCGTGTGGGAGATCGTGTGCCGTGTCGTCTCATTCCCGGCGACGACCAACAGCAGGAAGTAGTTGCGGAAGTCCCGATCGTCCAAGGGGATCCCGTCCATCGGAACGCCGTTGACGAGTTGGGAAACCAGATCATCGCCGGTTCCCCCACGACGCTCCTTGGCCAGGGCGAATCCGTACTCGAACACCTCCAAAGCGGCAGGTGAGCGGAATGGAAGGTCGCGGTACTTCTCACTGTCGGGGTCGGAGGCGAGAACATCCGCACTCTCCGGATCGGTGTTGCCCACCATGCGGTTGCCCCACTCGATCAGTTGATCGGTGTCCTCCTCGGGAACTCCCAACAAGCGGGCGAGCACCCGAATGGGGAAGTCCGCTGCCACCTCGTCGACGAAGTCGAACTCATCCTGAGCAAGAGCCAGATCCAAACTGTTGGCGGTCACGCCCCGCAGGAACGACTCGTACACGGCCAGAGCTTTGGGTGTGAATGCCGGTTGCAGCAACTTGCGGAGCGCGCGGTGACGCGTGCCATCCCTTTCCAACATGGACTTGCGGATCTCGATCTGGCTTTGATCCAACTCCTCGAGGTTCACCGCTCCAACTTCGCTGGAGTAGGTGTCGGTGTTGCGCAGCACCTCCACGATGTCCTGGTAACGGGTGACGGCCCAGAATCCCTTGTTGGGGGACTCCTCCTCGTTCCAGGAGACGGGATCATTCGCCCGGAGTTCGTCGAACGTGGCCCAGGGCGCCCCGTTCGCGAACAGGTCCAGATTCGCCAGTGTCACCGTGGTGGCGGTAGCCATGAGGCCTCCCAAAGACCGTCGTAATCGTTAGGGCCCAAATTATCTGTCGTGCGCGAAGTGGACGCAAGGACTTTGGTCACTCCACTACTTTTGACCCTTCCAGCAGTCGAACAGGAGCTCTATGGCAGGCCAGCACACCCTCAGCGAGACCGAAACCGCGGTGACCGGCCGTCTGGGGGACATGGACCTGGACTTCGAGGCGATGTCGGTCGTGTCGAACCTGTTCCGAGCCGCCAACGCCGTTCGAAATCACTTGGAGCGCAGCGTGTTGTCGCGGTCCGATCTGACCTGGACCGCCTTCGTGGTGCTGTGGGTCACCTGGATCTGGGAACCCATCGAGACACGACAGATCGCGGCGGAGGGCGGCTTCTCGAAGGCGACCCTCAGCGGCGTGATGACCACCCTCGAGAAGCGCGGTCTGATCACCCGCGAGCGGGATTCCTCCGACGGCCGACTCGTGATCGTCAGCCTGACCCCGAGTGGACGCCGACTGATGAAGCGACTGTTCCCCCAGTTCAACGAAGAAGAACGACGCGTCACCATGCATTTGGGAAGCGGTGAGAAGCAGGACGCTGCCCATGCACTTCGCGAAATGATCAGAGCAGTCGAACGCGACGAACCCGTGCAACGAGACCTGCGCCCGACTCGGGAGTGAGGATGCCCACCTTCGCCGAAACCATCACGGTTGAAGATCTCGAGACCGACCCCTATCCGGTCTACGCGCGATTGCGCGCGGAGTCCCCGGTCGCCTGGGTACCTGCGGTCAACCTCTGGTTGGCAACCAGCGCGGCAGCCGTGGAACTCGTCACAACGCGCACCGATCTGTTCAGTGCAGTGGTCGACGGATCACCACTGGATCTGTCCTTCGGCGGACCCACCATCCTCACGGTCGACGGCGATGACCATCTCGACAAGCGGCGAAGCCTGGATACCAAGTACAAGCCGCGAACGGTCGAGGGGTACATCGATGACCTCGTTCGACCCATCGCACAGGAGTACCTCGAGCGCGTCACGGGCACGGACGCCAACCCCCGAAACTCGGCGGAACTCGTCGCGGAGTACTTCGAGCCGATCTCGGTCCTGAGCCTGGGTGCGGTCCTGGGTCTTGGTCATCTGTCCGCGGACACGTTGCGTGATTGGTTCCACGGGCTTGCGATGGGCGCGATCAATTTCGAGCGTGATCCAGGCAAGCAGGCGATCAACGACGCCACCGCATCCGCCATCGACGCGGAACTGCGTCCCTACATGGAGGAACTGCGCTTCAATCCCGACGACTCGACGATCTCCCACATGCTCACCACAGGGCGCCCAGCAGATCAACCTCGCACCGTCGATGAGGTACTGCCGTCCTTGAAGGTCATCATCCTCGGTGGCATGCAAGAGCCCGGACACGGAGCTGCCTCGTGTCTGTTCGGCCTTCTGTCCGATCGAACGCAGTGGGACCTCGCATGCAGCGAGCCCGAACGTTGGGACGACATAGTCCACGAAGGACTGCGGTGGGTGGCACCGATCGGCACCCAAACCAGGCAGGCGCGCGCGGACGTCGAGTTCCAGGGCACGACCATCCCGGCCGGCGCGCCGGTAGGTGCAGTCGTGGCAAGCGCGTGCCACGACGAGACATTGTTCGATCGCCCCGAGGTCTTCGACATCCGCCGAGAACGACGTCCCAACGCCGCCTTCGGGCTCGGTCCGCATTTTTGCGCCGGTCACGCGTTCGCCCGTGGTCAAGAACGCATCGCTCTCCGGCTTCTGGCCGAGGCTCTCCCCGGGCTCACCCTCGACGCCGAGCACGAGGTCCGCATGCGGGGCTGGGAGTTTCGCGCTCCGCAGGCCTTGCACGTTCGCTGGTAGGCCTTTCCCTCCCCACCAAGATCCGTTAGGGTCCGAACGAAATAGGAATGTCGGATAGCGCGAAGGATGGGCATGGACACGGTTACCGTCGCTGGAGTCAGCGTGGACACCCGGCACTGGATCGGTGGCCAGCGGGTCTCCTCGACCGAGACCTTCCCCAGCGTCTCCCCCATCGATGGCGAGATCCTGGCCCACGTTCACCGGGGTGGGAAGGCCGAAGCCGATGCCGCGCTGGTCTCTGCGACCGCCGCATTCGCCGAGTGGTCGAGGTGGAGTCCGAGCGATCGAGCGGTGGTGCTGCGTCGGCTGGCGGACCTCATCGAGGAGAACCTCGAGCCGCTTTCGCAACTGGAGACGCGCGACAACGGATCGTTGCTTCGCTCACATCGGCGCGGGGTGATGCCGCGGGTGGCGATGAACATCCGCTTCTTCGCCGATTACGCGGTCAAGGAGTTGCACCACCCCGTGTGGGAGACACGTGGTCATGAGAACCATGTGTCGTGGGATCCGTCCGGACCCACGGTCATCATCACGCCGTGGAACGCGCCGTTGATGCTGGCCACCTGGCGGATCGGGCCAGCGCTGGCCGCGGGCGACACCGTGGTGCTCAAGCCACCGGAGTGGGCACCGCTCACTGCTTCCTACTTCGCCGATCTGACCAAGCAGGCCGGACTTCCCGACGGTGTCTTCAACGTGGTGCAAGGACTCGGCCCCGAGGCTGGCGCTGCACTCACGGCGGACCCCCGGGTCGCGCGCATCTGCTTCACCGGCTCGGTCCCCACGGCCAAGCTCGTCGCCAAGGCTGCAGCGGAGAACCTGACGCCGTGTTCATTCGAATTGGGTGGCAAGAGTCCGACGGTGATCTTGGACGACGCCGATCTCGATCTAGCAGTGGACCTGGCCATCGAGCAATACGACAACGCCGGGCAGGTGTGTCTCGCCGGTACCAGGCTGCTCGTGCAGGAGGGCATCGCCGACGCATTCGCCGAGCGATTCGCCGAACGCGCGGCTCGGATCAAACAAGGTGACCCACGCGATGAGGAAACCGGCATCGGTCCCAACATCCATCTCGACCACATAGCTCGCATCAAGGGTTTCGTCGATCGAGCTGTAGCCGACGGAGCCACCGTGGTGTACGGCGGCGACGTCGATACCGACCTGGGGCCGCACTACTTCCGACCGACGCTCATCCGTAATGCTCCCGAGGGCAGCGAGATCCTGCGTGAGGAGGTGTTCGGTCCGGTCCTCACCATGCAGACCTTCGCGGGTGATGAGGAGGGACTTGAACTGGCCAACGGAACGGACTTCGGGCTGGCCGCATGCGTCGTCACCGGTAGCCGCGAACGCGCGGAGGCCTTCTGCAAGCACCTCGTGGCGGGCACGATCTGGGTCAATTGCTTCTTCGTGCGCGACCTCGCAGCACCGTTCGGTGGTTCGAAGAAGTCGGGGATCGGTCGTGAAGGCGGCCTATGGTCGTTCGACTTCTATGCGGACGTCAAGAACACTGTCTATGCACCACACGGATGGAATGAAGGAGAGAACTAGCCATGGGTGAAGTCGTCGGTGCGGGCCTGCTCGCACATGTCCCCACGATCATGCTGCCCGAACACATCCGCAAGGAACTGAACAACGGCCAGGAGATCTCACTGGTTCCCGGCCTGCACAAGCTGCGCCAGGACAAGTTCGAGACGTTGGACTACGACACCGTGATCGTCATGGATTCACACTGGGCCACCACGGTCGAGTTCGTCGTGACGGCCCAGGATCGTCGAGCAGGTCTCTTCACTTCGGAGGAACTCCCCCGCGGGATGACACGCATTCCCTACGACTTCCCCGGTGATCCGGAGTTGGCCGAGGCCATCGGTGCCGAAGGAGCCGGGGTGGGTACCTGGATGACGCCCATCGACGATCCATACCTGCCGATCTTCTACGCAACGGTCAACCTGTGGGACTTCCTCGGACGCGGTATGCCCGACAAGAAATGGATCTCGATCAGCGTCTGCCAGACGGGAGACAGCGAGGACTTCCTTCGCGCCGGGCGTGCGGTCAAGGCCGCGTTGGACAAAGTGGATCGCAAGGTGCTGATCATCGCCTCGGGTGCGTTGTCGCACACCTTCTGGCCCCTGCGTGAGATTCGCGACCATGAAGCCAGCGACCCGAAGCACATCTTCACCCCAGAGGCATATGCCGCGGACATGGAGCGCTTGGACTGGATGCAGGCGGGCGACCACCGGTCGATCATCGACACCATGCCGGAGTTCTTGAAGTACAAGCCCGAGGCGCGGTTCGCGCACTACCTCATGATGATGGGGGCACTCGGCGAGGGCGAGGTGATCGCACCCGGAACGTTGTATAGCGAATACGAGAACTCCGTCGGCACCGGCCAGGTGCACGTCTGGTTCGACCGTCCCACCGCGGGATGGACTGCTCGATCTGCGGTGCCCGCATGAGCGAATTTCGCCGCATCCTGCTCGACGGATACCCGTGCAGCGTGGAACGCCACGGCGACGAACTCGTGTCAGGAGATGGTCGCTCGATCGGAATCGACGACGCGATCCATCTGCCACCCACGACCCCGTCGAAGATCATCTGTGTCCACTTGAATTACGCATCGCGCACCGAGGAGTTCATGACGAAACTCCCTCCGGCACCGACCTACTTCCACAAGCCCATCACCGCGCTCAATTCCCACGGTGCCGGTGTGGTGCGTCCGGATGGCTGCAAGTGGCTGAACTACGAGGGCGAGATCGTCATCGTGATCGGCCGCACGTGTCGAAACGTCTCCCCCGACCAAGCTGGCAACTACATCATGGGCTACACGATCGGGAACGATTACGGTCTGCACGATTTCCGCGACACCGACGCTGGATCCATGCTTCGGGTCAAGGGCTCGGACACCTTGGCTCCCGTCGGGCCGGGCGTGGTGACGGATTGGGATTTCCGCAACAAGGGAATTCGCACCATCGTGAACGGGGAGGTGAAGCAGGACTCCACCACCGCCGAGATGGAGTGGGACATGCACTACCTGGTCGCCGATATCGCGCGCACCATCACCCTCGAACCGGGCGACCTGCTGTTCAGTGGAACGCCCGCCTTCTCCAGACCCGTCCACCCCGGCGACATCGTGGAGGTCGAGGTGGAGGGCTTGGGAACTTTGCGCAACCACATCGTGACCGGGCCCACGCCCATCCGCACCGACGTGGGTGCGCAGCCAACCGAGAGTGAGGAAGTCGTCTCGACCGCCCTCGGCGGCGATTGGGAGTTCCGCGGGATCCGAACACCCTCGAAGGATCTTTACCCCTCTCTTATCGAAGAGAAGTAGTCCCTTTACCCACCGTCAATTTCACTTGTATCGATGATTTCGAAGAAAGGATGGTCATGATCCAGATCACCGTGGATATGGACAAGTGCCAGCACTACGGACAGTGCTGTTTCGAAGCCGAGGACGTCTTCCAACTCGACGACGACGGGAAGTTGGTTTATCAGACCGAGGCTGGCGATGATCGCCTCGCAGATATCGAAAGCGCGGCCGACGTCTGTCCGATGCAGGCCATCAGCTTCGAACAGTCATGACGACGGACCAGGTAGTAGTCGTAGGCGCGGGCTTGGGCGGCCTTCGCGCTACCGAGGCACTTCGCGGTGCCGGCTACGACGGACACCTGGTTGTGATCGGCGACGAACCACACCTTCCGTATAACCGGCCACCGCTGTCCAAGGAGGCGCTCGCCGGTGGAGTGGCGGTCGAGGACCTGCACTTCCGTCGAAAGGCCGTCATCGACGACGTCGAATGGCGGCTCGGCTCCGCGGTCGCCTCGAGCGACATTGCGGAAGGCACGGTCACTTTGGAGGACGGCAGCGTCGTGCCCTTCGCCGGTCTCGTCATCGCCTCGGGCATCCGGCCACGCCGACTTCCCATCCCCGGACCGCAGGAGGGTCGCTTCCTGCTCCGCAATGCCGAGGATGCCGCGCAGTTGCGCGACGCACTCGGGCCGGGTGCCCACCTGGTCATATTGGGCGCGGGCTTCATCGGCTGCGAGGTCGCTGCAACGGCGCGCAAATTAGGAGCCGAGGTGGACGTGGTCGCTCTAGACGAGGAGCCGATGGTCCGTCCGCTTGGACCGGAGTTCGGTGCGGCGATGCGCAAGCGGCACGAGGATCAAGGCGTGCGTTTCCACCTGGGCCGCACGGTGCAGGAGTTCCTCAGAACCGACCGCGTTACGGGTGTGCGGCTCGATGACGGAACGCAGATTCCCGCGACCGTTGTGCTCGAAGCAGTCGGGTCGGTTCCGAACATCGAATGGCTCGAAGGCAACGCACTCGACCTGAGCGACGGCGTACTGGTCGATGAATCCATGCAAGTGATCGGCGCGGACATGCCGGTCGTGGCGGTGGGCGACATCGCCCGGCACCCGAACGCACTCTTCCCCGGCGGTCCGTGGCGCATCGAACACTGGAACATGCCCACCGAAATGGGGCGACATGCCGGACGGACACTCGCCCAATTGTTGGCGGGTGCGCAGCCGGGCTCCGAGCCATTTTCAGCACTCCCAGCCTTCTGGAGCGATCAGTACGACCTCAACATCCAGTCCTACGGGATGCCTTCCCTGGGCGAGCCGGTCCTGGTGGACGGTGACTGGAACGGCGACTGCATCGTGGAGTACCGACGTGATGGGGAGTTGGTAGGTGTGGTGGGCGTGAATCGCAGCCGGGACTTGATGGAATACCGAAAGCAACTGCTCGCCCGCCAACAGTGACCGAATCGTGACCGCGCCGCGGACCCGAACGATGGTTCATTGCGTCCAAGATGTGTGTCGATGAAGCGTCTGGGTCGGGCAGCAGGGGTCCTCGTGGGGGCCGGCCTCTTCCTGACCGCTTGCGGTGGCGCGGATCAGGCCGGCTTCGACTCCGCCGCGTACGAGGCGGCCGGTGAACCGGCCCTGCAGGAGGACTCCTCCAGCATGCGCGTGGAAGAGCAGATCATCAGGACCGCGAACGTCTCGATGGAGGTCGATGACGTCGTTCGAGCCGTGTCGGACATCTCGGACCTGGTTTCAGAACTCGACGGCTTCATCCAGAACGAGAGCGTGAACACCTACGACGGGGATGCCAGCGCCTCGATCACGGCCCGGATCCCTACGGATCGACTCGATGGATTCTTGGACGCGATAGCGGATTTCGGCGATGTGACCAACAGCAGCGTCGATGCCCAGGACGTGACGCTCGAGGTGGTGGATCTGCAGGCCCGCATCTCCACCCTCGAGGAGTCGATCTCCCGACTGCGTGCGCTCCAGGAGCAGGCCTCCTCGGTTGCGGATCTCGTTGCGGTGGAAGGCGAACTGGCGGTGCGTCAGGCCGAACTGGAATCACTGCAGGCCCGTAGCGACTACCTTTCGCGCCAAGTGGAGATGTCCACGGTTTATCTCATGATGAACCAACGTGACGTGGGTCCGGGGGTATCACCTGACTTCCTCGGTGGTTTGCAGAACGGCTGGAACTCCCTGCTGGCGCTGACCGCCGGACTGATCACCGCCGCAGGATTCCTGGCGCCCTTCCTCGTGATCGCCGGCGTCGTGACCGGCGTGGTCTTCATCATCATCGGAATCTCTCGACGAAAGGAACGATCATGACGCGCTCCCGCAAGTACCTGGCCTGGGCCGGTGCAGCCACCCTCACCGGTGCCATGCTCTTGTCAGGATGTTCATCGACATCGGACTCCACGTCCACTTCACCATCACCGACACAAAACGAGACGGAGGCATCAGACGTGGACCCGGACATCACTCCCGAGCAGAACGCCTTCGTCTCCGACCTCCTCGCCACGCCACTCCCTCAGGACGAGGCGACAGCGCGGATCGAGGAAGCGGGGTACGTCTGGCGCCTGGGCACCATCGACGGAGAACCCCAGGCGGTCACCATGGACTACCGACTCGATCGTCTGACCCTGACAACCCAGGACGGCCTGGTTATCGACGCCACGTGGGGCTGATGGGGCCGGACTAGTCACCCTCACTCAGAACCACCGGGGTGGTCTCGGGCGATTGCGGTGCGGTAGCCCGACCCAGCGGCACGCCCATCAACACCCCGAACAACACGAGCAGGACCGCGATCAAGACAGTCGTCGATCGAGCGCGGCCCGGTTTATTTCGCTTGGCAAGCAACTGGGCTAGTTCCTCCCCGGGCGCGGCTTGGACTTCGTCGTTATTCACTCGCAATGCTCCTATTC
>CAZQRR010000003.1:34756-47665 GCA_964595675.1 uncultured Rubrivirga sp.
CGCTCCTATTCATGGCGGAGCGCTTCGATCGGTCGCAGCGACGCTGCACGCTTGGCTGGGTAACTGCCGAAGAAAAGGCCGATGGCAACGCTGATGGCGTAGGCGCCGACCACGGAGATCGGGACTACGGACGGTGATATTCCGGCAATCTCGACCTGGGCCACCAGGAGTGCTATGACCAAGCCGGCGGTAGCACCGAACACCGACAGCACCGTTGCTTCCAACAGGAACTGCAGCAAGATGAATCGTCGTGAGGCTCCGATCGCCTTACGGATTCCGATCTCCCGGGTTCGCTCGGTGACCGATACGAGCATGATGTTGGTGATGCCGATGCCGCCCACCAGCAAACTGATGGCACCCACCGCACCCAGCAATGCGGTGAATACTCCGAGCGCCGTGTTGGCGGTCTCCAACAAACTCGTTTGGTTGAACACCTCGAAGTCACGGGTGCCCTCGCGGGTTCCATGCTGCGCATCCAGAACCGCGATCGCCTGGGCTTCGGCGGCATCGGTCGCTTCCGGCGACACCGCCTGAACGGAGATGTAGGTGAGTTCCCCGAATCCGGTGATCGAGTTCTCTACTGCGGATAGCGGCGCGATCACCACATCGTCGGGATTCGTGAACGATGCGCCCTTCTCCGCCTGGACTCCCACCACGGTGAAGGGTGCGCCGTTACAGATGATCCGCTGGCCGAGCGGATCGCTGTCGGGAAAGAGTTGCTCGGCCACCGTGGATCCGATCACCACTATCCGGCGAGCCGATAGCTCATCGGCGTTAGTGAAGTAAGCGCCCTCGGCCACCGGAGAGTTGGTGATCTCGAAATACGAGGGCCAGGTTCCAACAATCTGAGTGGAGTGACTGAGGTCCTCGTACGTGCATGTCACCACAGCACGCTTTTCCGGTGCGGCGCCGGCTATGTCCGGTGCGGCAATCGGATCGTTGAGTGCCGCCGCATCATCGACCGTCAGATCCTGCACGGAGGGATTGACGATCTCACCCCCGCGGTTGGGGTTGCTGGGCGTGATAGTGAGGAGGTTGCTTCCCAGCGACTGGATACTCGCGGTAACCGAGTTCGACGCACCTTGTCCGAATGCGACCAGGATGATCACCGCTGCAACACCGATCATGATGCCGAGCGTGGTGAGGATCGATCTCAACCGATTGGCGACGATCGCCTGCCAACCGCTCCTCAGTGCCTCGATGAGGATCATCGACGGCTCGCCAGGACGTCCGACTCGATTCGCCCATCACGCAACGTGATGACCCGCTGGGCACGTGCGGCCACATCATCCTCGTGGGTGATGATGACGATCGTCTTACCCTCCGCGTGAATCTCGTCCAATAGGTCCAGGACATCGGCGGTGGATTTCGAGTCCAGATTTCCCGTGGGTTCATCGGCGAGCATCAACGAGGGCTCCATAGCGAGGGCTCGCGCTACCGCTACGCGCTGCTGCTGCCCGCCCGAAAGCTCATTGGGCTGATGATGGGATCGATCGGCAAGGCCGACCTTGCCGAGCGCATCGAGCGCACGACGACGACGTTCCCCCCGACGAACTCCCCGATACATGAGTGGCAGCTCCACGTTCGCAACAGCACTCATGCGCGGGATGAGATTGAACGCTTGGAAGATGAAACCGATTCGGCGATTGCGAACCAATGACAACGCGTCGTCGTCCAGATCCCCGATATCCACACCGTCGATCCGGTAGGTGCCGGACGTTGCGACGTCGAGGGCGCCGATGATGTTCATCAAGGTGGACTTCCCCGAACCCGACGCACCCATGATGGCCACGTACTCGCCCTGGTCGACCCTCACCGATACGCCGTCCACGGCCCGGACCTCGGCCTCGCCGGCGCCGTAGACCTTGGTGATGTCGACCATGTCGACAACGGGGACCATCGGATCAGTCCCCGCCGCCACCGAAGGGTCCGTCCGGGTCGTCATCCCTACCCGATCCGGGAACCCCACCTTCCGGGAAGGACAGATCCTCAGCCGACGGCACCACCAGGACGTCACCCTCACTCACGCCGGCCGTGATCTCCGTGCCGGTATCACCTCGAAGACCGATGGTCACCGGAGTCGTGACGGTCTGTCCGTCCTCGCCCAACACCAACACACTCGCCCGGTCACCCGACCCGGTGATCGCTCCCTGGGGAACCACGAGCACACCGGTGACCTCGTCGATGAGAACGGCGACCGAGGCGGTCATTCCCTCACGGGCCGCTGCGGGGGCGTCATCGACCTGGACTCGAACGCTGTAGGTGACCAAACCCGTGGTGCCCGTCGTGGCGACCGGATCAACGGCAACCACCACGCCTTCAGCTTGTGCACCGGCTAGTGCGTCGAACGTGACCGTGGCGAAGGCTCCGACTATGACGCCTGCGGCATCGGACTCGGCGAAGTCAGCGACAACTTCCAGCGGGCCATCGGGAATGACCGTTATGCCGCCACTTTGGGGCGCAGCCGTCGCGAGTTCACCCACGACGTACGGAACTTGGCCGATCGTTCCTGCGACCGGCGCAATGAGCTGAGTATCGGCGAGTGCTCGTTGCGCCACTTGGATTCCAATCTGCGCAGCAGCAATGGCCGCCTCCGATGCGGTGATTTCCTGACCACCCGGAACCTCGACGGTACTTTCCGCAGCAAGTGCCGCTTGCAAAGCGGACTGTGCGGATCGAACTGACTGCTCACCAGCAACGCGACCTTGGCGCAATGTCCGCTCTGCTATCTCCAACGTCTGCCGCGCGCTGCGCACGGCGTCTAGTTCGGCTTTGGCCAGTTCACCCTGGGCTTGCTGTAACGCCACGTTGGCACTGGCCAGATTCAATGAAGCCGATTGCTGGGCCTGGGAGTCAGCCAAGAGGCCGGAGGTCTTGGCCCGTTGCGCGTTCTCCAATGTCTGCTGGGCGGTCAACGTTGCGAACTGGGCCGCCTGGCATCCACTCGTAGTTCCGGTCCCATCGCATGCGGTGCCCTGTTGCGCTTGACGCTGAGCCAATGTGGCGGCTGCCTGGTTGATGGCGATGTCGTAACCGATGGCGTTGTTCGCAGCGATTTCCCGTGAGGTATCGACGGCTCGTTGCGCCGTGGTGATGTTCGCTTCCGCGGCGCGAAGCCGGGCCTGTGCGGCAGGATTGGGACACGAGGGGTTGTTGACGTCCAGACAGGTTCCATCCCACAGTGCTTCGGCAGCTGCCAGAGACTCCCGCGCCTGATCCACAGCCAATTCGTTGCGCCTATTGGTCTGCTTCGACACCCGTTGAGCATCGGATAGTGCTGCACTCGCGCTTGCGACAGAGGCGTCCGTCGATGCCGCACTCTGGGTTGCCTGCGCCAAGGTCGACTCAGCAGCCGACAGTTGCTGGAGTGCTGCAGTGTCGTCGACGGTTGCGAGCACCTGGCCGGCCGATACCTGATCTCCCGGCTCGACCTCCACGGACGTCACGGTGCCGGGGCTGACGAAGACCAGGTCGATCGTTCCGGCCCGTTCCACGGTGCCGCTCGCCGTAACGGTCGAGGAGATGTCCGCCCGGGTGACCGTGACAGTGCGCTGATCGGTCGGCTCCTGGCCGGACTGGAGGGAGGAGACGATGAGGGCGATGACGATGGCTATCGCAGCCACGATGCCGAGATTGATCCACAAAGTTCGCCGCCTCATGCCACGAGCCTGCCCGATGGGTACGAAGTCGTCACTATCGGGGATGGTCACGCTGTGGATAAGTCCCCGTCAGATCATTGGCTGAACCGGCACTCCGGTGCCTTGGCGAATGCCGCGCCCATCGCTCCCGACTCGGCATTCGAAGCCTGCTCGACGAGCACCAGGGCCGCATTCGCATCGGTGTAGGCCGACTGCGCAGCCGACGCCGCCCCCGCCAGAGCTGAACCCGCCGACAGGAAGTTGCCTGCGGTGACCGCCTGCTCGGCTAACGACAGTGCCTCATCGGCGGATGCCCGCGCACTCGAGGACAACGTCTGGACTTCAGCAGCGAACGCCACCGCCTCCGGCGAGGATGCAGGTGCTTGTTCCAGCGCGGTCTGGAATTCGGCTATCCCTGACTCCACTCGCTCGATACGACCCTGCAGTTGCTCGTAGATCCCAGGGATCTGACCCAGTCCAGCAGCCAGATCGAAGTCGATGGCATCGGCCAGTCCCGTCACCGCTGCACGCAGCTCACCGGTAGCCCCGCACAGATCACCGGCCCAGGCCTCCAGTTCCGCCACCGCAGGATCCTCTGCGACAGCAGTGCCGTCTTGGTTGTTCGACGAGCAGCCAGTGAGTAGGACGAGAGTCAGCGCAATGAATGAAAGAGTCCGCATCTAGATTCCAATCAACGTCCGAAGGTGGCGTGGAGCCGGAGAACCGTGACTGAGCATCAGATCGTGAATCCGCTTCATAGTCCAGTCCGGGTGCAGCACGCGCAAGTCATCTGCAATCGACTTGACTGCGCGATAGCCAACGAAATACGTGGGCAGTTGTCCAGCGGTGAGCAGCGCCCTGCGCCACTTACCCACCGCCTCACCTTCTTCCTGGAAGCCACGGAATGTCATCAACCGAATTCCCTCCTCTTCGGTCATGTCCATGGAGTGGACTCGAATGTCCAGGATCGTGTTGATGGCCATTCGCGTTTGCATCTTCAATTGCTGAAGTCGGATCGCTAGTGCTGCTTGGCGGGAATCCTCCGGTGAGTAGCCGAGATCCACGAGAACCTCTTCTACGTACACGGCCCAGCCCTCCACGAATACTCCGCTGAAGCCGAAGCGGCGCACACGCGTGGGAGTCTGCAGTTGCGCAGCATGCGCCAACTGCACAACGTGCCCGGGCATGGCTTCATGGATGGTGAGGTCATGCAGGAGGGTTGCGTTGTACTCCCGGTAGAAGGAGCGAACCCGTTCGGTGTCCCACGTGCTGGGAGTCGGCGACACAGCTACGTATGTGGGCACCTTCGCGGTCTCCAATGGGCCCGGAGCATCGCAGTACGCCACCGCGACACCGCGGTGGATCTCCGGCATCTCGATGACCTCGGTGGTCATCTCGGGAATAGTCACCACATCGTGGTCACGCACGAATCGCGTGGTCCTGCTCAGCGCCTGTTCCACGATCGGCAGAACCGTTGCATCGGTTACCGGACCTTGCGCGGCAACCGCCTGCAAAGCGCGCCGGACAATCTTCTCGGCGTGCACGGATTCACCGAGGTACTCCGCGGCGACCTCGCGCATCTGTTCGGTCGCGCGATCGAGGTGGGCTTCTGCATCACGAAGCAGGTGGCTGGCATTCGTGGCGTCGTCGAGCGAGTGCCACAAGACACCCGCATAAGTGCGCTGATTCAATCGTGGGCTTCGAGTGCAATCCGGCAGACGTTCCTCGAGCCACGCCAGGTGTCGATCCACTGCGTCGAGCGCGGCCTCGGCAGCTTCGGGAACAGGAGTCCCCTGACGAGCACACTCGGCAGCCAGCGTGCCCTCGATCAGTTGCCGCATCCCTTGCAGTTGCGAGATGGCCGTCTCGGCGTGGATCTGGGGCATCGAGTTCAACGTGGAACGCGCCTGTTCCAAGAACTCCGGTATCTCGGTGAGCCGACCATCGAGGCTGGCGAAGCGTTCCGGCCACGGTGCGAAGTCCCGCGATAGGAGCAGATGCACGGCAGTGCCAGGGTTCCAGACGAGCGGGTTCCATTCCGGAGCCCGGAGCTCTTCGATCTCGAATGCCTCACGCTGCAATCGCGAGCGGAGGATTTCCAGATCAACGAGATCGACCACGTCCAATTCCACGTCGTCGATCGCGTCGATCGCGGTCAACTGCTCGTCGATTTCCCGGGCACGTGAATCCGAAGCGGCCGAGGAGTAGTCCGGCAGATGTGCATCGAAGCGGTGATCTCCTAGCCACGTTGCCGCCACGGGGTCCGCTGCCAAACATCCATCGATGGAACGCTCGGCGAGAAGCCGGAATTCCTGGGTGGCCTGATTCACTGCCCCTGCTCGATTCGACGGATCAGATCCAGGCGCTCGCGAACCGCCCCACGTAGTGCAGCTTCCGCATCCCAGCCATGCTCACGCGCCAGTGCGGTGAGCGCGAACAGCAGGTCGCCGAGTTCCTCTTGGCTATCGACCGAAGACATCACGTCGGCCGCGAAGTCTGCTGACGTTGGTTGCGGCAACTGCTCTGCCAAGGTCGAACTTCGAGAATGGACCTTGGCAGCCCTCAGCAACGCAGGCAATTGCTCGGGTATGCCCTCGGTCACTGACGCACGACCCTTCTCCTGAGCCTTCAGCGCATGCCAGTTGGCTTCCACTTGGTCCGCGGTGTCGGCTTGACCATCGGCGAACACATGGGGATGCCGGCGGATCAATTTGTCGATGATCCCCTGCGCAACATCGTCGATGTCGAATCCACTCTCGCCACGTTCCTCGGCGATACGGGCGTGGAAGACGACCTGCAGCAGCACATCACCGAGTTCCTCGCGAAGGTCTTGATCATCGCCCGCTTCGATCGCTTCGACCGTTTCGTAGGCCTCTTCCACGAGGTACTCGACCAAACTCGCGTGGGTCTGCCGGGCATCCCACGGACAGCCCCCAGGTGATCGCAAGCGATCCATGACCCGCACCAATTCCAAGAGCCGTTCGCCTTGGGTACGGCCTTCGTGGGATGCGTCGGACACGGCAGCAGGTGAGATCGGCTACGACGAGCTTCCGGGAACCGAGAGGTCGTTGTCAGCGACGCCGATGGTCAGACTCATCGCATCCCAGGTCCCATAGCGAGGGCTGATGCTCGTGCCCACTTCCTCGCTGAAAGCCGAAACGGCGCCGAGGACCGCTGATGATTGCGCCTCAGGCGATCCCATGGGATCGAGTTCCATACCGATCTTCTGCGCAAGGATGTTCACGCGGAACAGAGCCTCGATACTCTCCGGCGCAAGATCCTGTTGAAGGAGCAGCTCCTCGAACGCCTCTTGGCCGCCTGTGGCCTCGGCGTAATTGGCCAGCGTGGCGTCCAATTCACCCTGTGTGACTTCCACGCCCTCTCGAGCAGCGAATTGCTCGACGAGGCTCGTGGTGACCATCCGATCCAAGGTCGTGACGACGAGGGCTTCGGATGCGGAATCGACGGGTCGCCCCTGCGCGCGGAGCACCTGCTCGACCTGCTCGGTCAATTCGCGCTCGGAGATGCGCTGATCGCCCACAACGGCAGCCGCGCCCGGTACAGCCGAACCACAGCCACTGGCAACCAACGCGATGATCGCGGCCGCCCCGGCGAGGCTCCACGTCCGCTTGATCGTCATCCACCCATCCATTCGTCGAAACCCATCACGCCGTCGGTACACCTCGGATCACACCGACCAGTTCATCGGCCCAGGTGAGCAACTCCCCATCCTTGATGGGAGGTGCGCCTATCGCGGTGCCGGCAGTGGGGCGAGGCACGATGATCGTACGGACGGCCGGCTTGAGCGTGGTGCGCGGGTACAGCCGGGTCAACCGCATCTGCGCGGACTCGGGGAGTTCCACGGGATGGAGTCGAATGCCATTGCCCTGGGCGATGACTTCGGTGATACCGGCTTCGCGGCAGTGAACACGGAAACGGGCCACGTGGACGAGGGTCTGCGCCTCAGGTGGCAGTGCCCCGTACCGGTCCTGCAGTTCCACCGCCACCTCTTCGACCTGCTCATTCGTGTGCGCATCGGCCAGACGCTTGTACGCCTCAAGACGCAGCCGCTCAGCAGGGACGTAACTCTCCGGTAGGTGAGCCGTGATGGGCAACTCGACCTTGACTTCGGCCATCTCCGGTTCGCCCTCCCCGGCCTTGTGCGCGGCCAGCGCCTCTCCCACCAGGCGCACGTAGAGGTCGAATCCGACGTCGGCGATGTGTCCGCTCTGCTCGCCTCCTAGAAGATTGCCAGCTCCACGGATCTCCAAGTCCTTCAGGGCAATCTGCATTCCCGAGCCGAGGTCCGTGCGTTGCGCGATCGTGGCCAACCGCTCGTGGGCCGTTTCGGTGAGGGGCTTATTGGGGTCGTACAACAAGTAGGCGTAGGCCCGCTCACGTCCGCGGCCTACCCGCCCCCGCAGTTGGTGCAACTGCGATAAGCCGAAGGTGTCGGCGCGATCGATGATCAAGGTATTGGCGTTGGCGATGTCGATACCGGATTCGACGATCGTGGTGCAGACAAGGACGTCGATCTCCTTGTTCCAGAAGTCGACGATCACCTGTTCCAGGCGGGCTTCGGGCATCTGGCCATGCGCGATCGCGATCCGCGCCTCCGGAACCATCTCGCGGACTTTGGCGGCCGCCCGCTCGATCGATTCAACGCGGTTGTGGACGAAGAAGACCTGACCATCTCGCAGAAGTTCGCGCCGGATCGCCGCGGTGATCTGCTTGGCGTCGTAGGGACCCACATAGGTAAGGACCGGATGGCGCTCCTCGGGTGGCGTTTGGATGACCGACATCTCACGGATTCCCGTAACCGCCATCTCGAGAGTTCGGGGAATCGGCGTGGCGGACATCGCCAGGACATCCACATTGGTGCGCAGCGCTTTCAAGTGCTCCTTGTGCTCGACCCCGAAGCGCTGCTCTTCATCGACGATCACCAAGCCGAGGTCCTTGAAGCGAACCTCCGGTGTGAGCAACCGATGCGTGCCGATCACGATGTCGATGGCACCGCTTGTGATGCCCGCGAGTACGTCCTTGCGCTCCTTGTCGGAGGTGAAACGCGATAGCGCAGCAACGCGCACCGGGAACGGGGCGTAGCGTTCGCTGAACGTCGCCTGATGCTGCTGCACCAGCAACGTGGTGGGCACGAGGACTGCCACCTGCTTGCCATCCTGCACCGCCTTGAACGCCGCACGAACGGCGATCTCGGTCTTGCCGTAGCCGACATCCCCGCAGATCAATCGATCCATGGGAATCACGCGCTCCATGTCCCGCTTGACCTCGTCGATCGACGACAGCTGATCCGGAGTCTCGACATATGCGAACGCGTCTTCGAGTTCGCGCTGCCAGGGGGTATCTGGGCCGAAAGCATGGCCGGTACTCGCTTGACGTGCTGCGTACAGTCGAATCAGTTCCTCAGCGATCTGTCGGACCGCCTTGCGCGCCCGGCCTTTGGTCTTCGCCCAATCACTTCCACCGAGGCGGTGCACGCTGGGCGCCTCACCACCTACATATCGGGTGATCAGGTCGAGTTGATCCATCGGCAGGAAGAGCCGATCGGCAGGCTGACCGCGTTTGCTGGGCGCGTACTCGATGATCAGGTACTCGCGCTCGGCTCCTTGAACGGTCCGCCGGATCATCTCCACGTACTTGCCCACCCCGTGGTGTTCGTGGACCACGTAATCCCCGGGCTTCAAGCTGAGCGGATCCACCGTCCGCCTGCGTCGACTCGGCATCCGCGCCTCGGACTTCCCGCTCGAGCGCTGTCCCAGCAGATCGGATTCGGTCAGGAGAACCAATTGCGCGTCGGGAATAACGAACCCCTCGATGGCGGAACTACGGACCAGTGACGCAACGGCATCACCATCGATCCCCGCAGTGACGCGTGCGGGGACGTCAGCTCCCGACATCTCCTCGGAAAGTCGTTCGAGTGGTCCCAAGCCGCGTGCCGTTATAACCACTCGATTCCCCGACCGCAGCCACGCCGCTACATCATCGAACGCCTTCTGCGCATCACCGCGATAGTCCTCCGGCAGTTGCGCGCCGAGGTCGACGTCGGGTTCGGGGCTGCGCAATGGCGACAACTCCCACCAGCGATCACCGCGCTCGGTTGCCGTGGTCTGGACATCGTCCAAGGTTCGATATGCAGCCGGTTCGATGTCCACGGGCACATCGGCACCTACCGCCGCACTGTGCCATCCGGCCTGCAAGAACTCCTCGGCCGTTCGTACGACATCCGCGGCTCGCGCCCGCACTCGTTCCGGCTCACTCACCACTACCTGGGTGCGCCGAGGGAGAAGCTCGAGCAGCGTGACCATGTCGGGCGCGAGAAGCGCGGATAGCGATTCCATCCCCTCGACCGCAACTCCCTCCGCGATGCTGGCGCACATATCTGCGATACCCGGGGCATGCGCGGCCAGATCACGGGCCCGATCGCGAACATCGTCGGTCAGGAGGAGTTCACGTACCGGACCCGCAAGGAGACCATGCGGCATCGGATCGAGGGAGCGTTGATCGGATACCGCGAAATACCGAAGACTCTCGACCTCATCACCCCAGAATTCGATGCGGACCGCGTGTTCCTCCGTTGCCGGGAAGACATCCACGATCCCACCGCGAACAGCGATCTGACCGCGCCGCTCCACGAGATCCACCCGGTCGTAGCCAAGACCCACCAGGCGATCGACCACATCGGTCAGTTCGGCGCTCTCGCCTTGGCGAAGTCGGACCGGCTCGACGTGGGCGACCGCTGGGATGACAGGTTGGATGACTGCTCGAACCGACGCGACGACCACATCGATCGGTTCTTGGAGAGGATCGCCCTCGATCGGCGCCACGAGCCGATGCAGCACCGCCGTTCGGCGGCCGACGGTGTCGGCAGATGGCGACAGACGCTCATGCGGAAGCGTTTCCCACGACGGGAAGACCGCTACCCGAGCATCGGGGAGGTAGTCCTGCACCATCGCCGCGAGGTCCTCCGCAGCGGCGCCGGAGGATGTGACGAGAAGCACCGGCTCGGAACCGACCTTCGCCACTTCAGAGACAACGAGCGCATGCGCGCTTGTCGGAGCGTGAACATCGACGATCGATGCGGATGGGTTCTTGGCAAGATCGCCGATTCGACGAATGGGTGCGTACTGCTGGAGGTGATCCAGGACTCCGCTTAGGCTCACGTTGCGGAAGCCTCCACCAGCGCTCGTTGAAGCGGGGCGAACAGCGGTGCGATCGACACTGCGAGATCGTCCACGTAGGGCGGCATGTGGTTGAAGGTGATCGGGTCTCCGGAGACATGCGAGCACGTCAGTCCATAGTGCTCGGCTACTCCATACGGAGCAGCGACATCCCACTCATAGAACCCGGTGTCGTGAATGTACGCATCAGCGCGACCACTCAAGATCTCGTTGACTTTCGCACCCACCGATCCGACATCGACGATCTCGACGCCGTGCTCGTTCACCCCCGCCTGATCGAGGATCCGAGCCAAGGTGTCGCACGTCTTCTCAAGGGTTGCAGGTGGCCTGCTACGGGATGCCACGATGCGAATCGGTCGATCCGCGGGCAGCATCCGGAATTCGACGTCGTCGAGCACCGAGCGGGTCAATCCCTGCGCCGGGAGATCGACCGTGCATGCCTGCAGGGAATTGTTCGACCACAGGGCGATGTGCACGGCGAAATCGACACGATCCTGGCCGTACTCCCAGGTGCCATCGAGCGGGTCGACGATCCAGACCCGATCCGAGGTAAGTCGGTTGGCGTCGTCCTTCGCCTCCTCACTCAAGATCGCGTCACCCGGACGCGCTTGCTTGAGTAGATCCAAGATCAGATCATTCGAGGCAGCATCTGCCTTGTCTCGTAACTGGTTCGCGGTTTCCTTATCGCGCGCCGAGTGCTCGGCGAAGAAGTCCTGGCGGATCTTCAACAGCAACTGGCCTGCCTGCTGTGCAACGTCACGGGAGAGTTCGGCATCCGATCGTGGGTCGTTCATGCGTCCTCTCCTGTTGACGTGCGGTTGAACTCATTCTGCGCCACCTCGAGTCCTTGCTGAATCAGGGTCTGCACCGCCGCCACTCCGCGATCGATGAATGTCGGAAGCTCCGAGCGCTGGGTGGAGGAGAAAGGCTGTAGTACGAAGTCGGCCGGAGCCTGGCGGCCCGGCGGGCGCCCGATCCCCATGCGTACTCGGAAGTAGTCGCCGGTTCCCAGGGCTTTGCGGATGCTCTTCAGTCCGTTGTGGCCGCCGTCACCGCCGCCCTTCTTGATGCGGATAGCGGCGAAATCGATGTCCAGCTCGTCGTGCACCACGACCATCCGTTCAGCGGGAATGTCATAGAACGACATCGCCGCCTTGACCGGGCCGCCGCTCTCGTTCATGTAGGACAGCGGTGCGCACAGCACGATGCGTTCGCGATCCCCGGGCATTCCGATGTGCGTTTCGGCCACGTCTGCGAGCACCCGCTTATGCCGCGACATCGTGACACCGGACTCGACCGCCAACCGTTCGACCAGCATCGCCCCGACGTTGTGTCGGGTGGCTGCATAAGCCGGACCGGGGTTCCCCAACCCGACGATCAGCCAGGGATCGGACACCGTGAAAAGGAACTGACTTACTCAGCCGAGGATTCCGCGGACGCTTCGCCCACGGCTGCGCCAGCTTCTGCAGCGGACGCCTCGCGGGCAGCTTCGCGTGCGGCTGCTGCTGCAGCCATTTCTGCCGACTTGGCCTTGACGTCGGCAACCGCGTGATCGACTGCCTCAAGCGGATCCTCACCACGAGCAACCGCCTCCTCGAGCGCCATGATCACCGAGGCGGCGTCGTAGCCGGCTTCAGCGGCCGCAATCTCGGCCTTGGCAACTGCATCGGCGTAATTGCTGCGGATGGCTGCTTCGCGCTGGGTGATGATCACCAGATCGACGTGCTCGAGGTTCTGCTTGACCGGATCACGCTGGATGTCGCGTGGCTTGGTCAAGTACGTCTTGCCGTCGAACGAGATACTCAACACCACGCGCGGCTTTCGAAGCGCCAGGTCGATGTCGTGCTCGGGGATGGCCACGTGGGTGAGCTCCATGCCGGAGCCGTAGATGACTGCGGGGATGCGCCCGGATCGGCGGATGCGCCGAGCAGCACCCTTACCGAAATCGGAACGGGGCTCGGCGGTGATCTCGACCTTGGTCATGGTGCTCCTTCAGCAGTCAGTTTCGCGTGATGCGGGTGTTCTCGCGGGGGCGTGGCCGACGGCGCGGCGCTTCGCCGCCCGCGTCGATCACG
>CAZQRR010000004.1:0-44302 GCA_964595675.1 uncultured Rubrivirga sp.
AGTGGATCGAGGATCGGGCTCCGGAGAAGGTCACCTTCGCCGAATGATCGATACGCGCTCACCCCGGTCACGCGAACTCCGCGTGACCGGGGTGACCCGTTCCTTTGCCGGAGTGCAAGCCCTCTCGGGTGTGAGTCTCCACGTCGAGCCCGGTGAGGTCCTCGGCTTGATCGGCCCGAATGGGGCCGGCAAGTCGACTCTGGTCAACATCATCAGCGGATACGACGTGCCGGACTCCGGTGAAGTCATCGTCGATGGCGTGGACATCACGCGCTCCAAGTCCTACGTGCGAGCTCGCCAGGGTCTGGCGCGCACTTTCCAGCACGGGCATCTGTTCTCCGGTCTCACGGTGCGAGAGAACATCGAAGTCACTGCGATGGGTACCGGTCGTTCGCGCAAGGAATCGGTGACCATCGCGAACGAGCTTCTCGAAGAATTCCACCTCGGTGATCGCGCCGATCACCCAGCGGGTTCGTTACCGCATGGTGTCGAACGTCGGGTGGGCGTTGCCCGCGCTCTGGCCACGAATCCTCGTTATGTCCTCCTCGACGAGCCGGCAGCCGGTCTCAACGAGGGAGAGATCGGCGAGTTCGCCGACAACATGCGCCATTTGCGCGAACGCGGCCTTGGCGTCGTGCTCATCGACCACAACGTCCGTCTCATCTTGAACGTGTGCGACCGCATCCACGTACTCGTGGAGGGCCGAACACTGCTCGAAGGCACGCCCGACGAAGTTCGCGCCAGTGATGAACTCGCTGAGGCGTACTTGGGAAGGAGCGGCAGTGCCCACCGGTGACATCGGCTTGCGAGTTCACGGGCTCACCGTCGACTACTCCGGGGTCCCGGCCGTGCGAGGCATAGACGTTGAGGTTCCCGCAGGTCACGCCATCGGGCTGATCGGGCCCAACGGTGCTGGCAAGTCCTCGACCCTCCTGGGAATCATGGGCGCGATCCCGCGCGGGGGAACCGTGGAGGTCAACGGTGAAGACGTCGCCGGGCTGTCTCCCGAGCAGGTAGTGCGGCGCGGCGTGAGCCTCGTCCCCGAAGGCCGTCACGTCTTCACTGCCCTGAGCGTGCGCGACAACCTTCGCTTGGGGGGAGTCGGCCGGCGTTCCAAGGACGGCTACGACGAATCACTGGCCTACGTACTCGAGTTGTTCCCGATCCTGGCCGAATTTGCGGACCGGCAGGCGGGTTTGCTGTCCGGTGGACAGCAGCAGCAATTGGCGATCGGTAGGGCCTTGATGGCCGATCCGGACATCTTGATGCTGGACGAACCCAGCCTCGGGCTTTCCCCCACCGCCGTCGACTCCGTGTTCGACGCCCTCTCGGCGATCAGGGAGGCGGGAAAGGCGGTACTGGTCGTCGAGCAGCGAGCGGAATTCACCGTCGCATTCTGTGAGCGAACGTATGTCCTGCACGACGGCGAGATCACGCTCACCTTGAACCCCGAGGACGCGGACAACGTCGACAAGCTCACGAAGGCGTACTTCGGATGAATCAACTGATCCAGTCCCTCGTCGATGCCCTCTCGGCCGGCGCCACGCTAGGTCTCGCCGCCTTGGCCATCGGCCTGGTCTTCGGAGTGATCCGGCTCGCCAACTTCGCGCAGGGCGAGATCATCACGGCGTCGGCCTACTCCATCATCTTCACGTGGCAGCTGGGCTGGTACGTGGCCATCCCCATCGCGATCGTCATCGGTGTAATCCTGTCTCTACTGATGGAGTTGGGCGTCTTCTCCCGCATGCGCACCGCAACGCCGGCCACCCTCCTGGTGGCGAGCTTCGCCTTGAGCTTCCTGCTTCAGCGGGTGTACGAACTGCTGTTCACCAACAACGTGCAGACGGCGCCGGTCGCGTCGGGACTCGCGCAATCGATCAACATCGGTGGGATCCGCGTCCAGATGCTCTCGGTCGCCACGATCGTGATCGCTGGCGTATTGCTGTTCGGCTTGGTCCAGTTCCTCAACAAGTCGATCTGGGGCCTGCAACTGCAGGCCGCAGCGGCCGACTTCCGGACCGCACGGCTCGTCGGGATCCCTGCCAGCCGAGTGATCGGCCTGAGTTTCGCCTTGAGCGGTGTACTGGCTGCCGCTGTGGCGTTCGTGAGCACGGTGGAAACCGGCGCCGTCGGCCCGACGTTCGGCGTTCCCATCGTGATCTTGGCGCTCATCGGCGCGGTGATCGGTGGTATCGACAAGATCTACGGAGCCCTGGCCGGCGGATTCCTCGTCGGATTCGCCACGTCGATGCTGGCGAGCTGGCTGCCCTCGGACATGAGCAACTTCAAGGACGCCTACGTATTCCTCCTGGTGATCATCGTGTTGATCATCCGACCTTCAGGCTTGCTGGTTCGAGGCGGGACGGTACGGGCATGAACAAACAGAGCCTGCGCTGGCGACTGGGACCCCTGTGGTCCTTGGTGAGTTTGCTGCTGCTCGTCTACTTGGTCACGTTGATCAATAGTTTCCTCGGTGACAGCGTTCAAGTGCAGATGCAGTATGCGTTGGTCAATCTGGTCATCGTGGTCGCCCTATACATGTTCATCGGCACGTCCGGGGTCCTCAGCTTCGGACATGTGGCGTTCGTCGCCCTCGGCGCGTGGACGGTTGGACTGCTGACCATCGAGCCGACGCTCAAACGGAACTTGCTCTCCGACATGTTCCCGTTCCTCTTCGACGTCCAGGCCCCCTGGATCCTGGCCATTTTCATCGGTGGTCTGGTGGGAGGGTTGCTCGCCTTGCTCGTGGGCCCGGTGCTGATGCGGCTGAACGGCCTTCAGGCCGGTATCGCCACCTTCGCCCTCCTGCTGGTGGTGGGCCAGGTGCTGACCTACTGGTCCAGCATCGGGCCACGTAGTGGTCAATCGATGGTGGGAATCCCGGAGATCTTGGACTTGCAGACCACGATGCTGTTCGCCCTCGGCGCGATCGTGGTGGCCTGGCTGTTCCAGCGCACCCGCCCAGCGCGGCTGCTGCGTGCGGCCCGCGAGGACGGAATCGCCGCAGCTGCGTCCGGGATAAACATCGTCACGCAGCGGACGATCGCCTTCGCACTGTCCGGTGTAGTGGCCGGTATCGCCGGTGGCCTGTTCGCGCTGACCAATCGGGTGGTGCAGGCGAGCCTGTTCGGGATCGAACTCACCTTCATCACCTTGGCCATGCTGGTCTTGGGCGGCATGCTCTCGCTCAGCGGGGCGGTGATCGGCGCCTTGGTCTTCAGCCTGATCGACCTCGTCCTCGTTCGCTTCCAAAACGGGCTCGAAATCGGCTCATACGTCGTCTCCATCCCCCAGGGAACCCGGCCGATCATCTTGGGCGTTCTGCTCGTTCTCATGCTCATCTTCAGGCCGAGTGGACTCACCGGCGGACGAGAGATCGTGTGGCCGTTCCGCAGCAAGGCACCTCTTCCCGGCGTGCCCCCGACGAACGAGTGACTACTGCATCGACGCGCTGGCCAAGGCGGCGCGGAGTGCTTCGCCCTTCTCGTCGGCCAACGCGGCCTTGCGCAGATTGGCCAACCGCTCAGCGGCACGAGGATCGTCGGCGATCCGCGGAATGGCATCCATCAGCGCGGTGAAGTTCCGCATCCCATTCGCGTGGGTCTCGCCGTACCCCTTGACCACCTGCTGACACTCGATGATCTGATAGGCCAGCTCGTAATTTCGCGGCGCGTAAAGGCGCACCGTGTCCAGCCACCCGTCGATGCGATGCTGCTCGAGCCCGAACCGCAGGGAACGACGGCGCAGGGGGCGGAGCCTCGCCAGCACGTACAACATGGTGAAGCCGAACAGTGACGTGGTCTGCAACTTGATGCCCTTGTGGGTGAATTTGTAGACCAGGGCATTCACCCAGCGGCTTCGAAGCATCCACCGGCCAAGTGCGGTGGGCAGCGTGTCGGTGATCTCCTCGATCTGGGGGTGGAGGAACTCGTGCACCTTGAGCACTTGGCCGTCGGTGAGACTGGCTTCGTCTCCGACTCGCCGCATACGCCGTTCGCGCGTCTTATGGAAGGCGACGCGGATGGTGTCCTCGTACGTCATCCACAGCGCTGTATAGCGGGCTGCCTCCACGGTCAACTTGTTCGAACCATCACCGTTGGTCTCGAGCGACGTGATCGAGGCAACTCGATCAAGGTACTCATCTGCGTATCGAACGTCCTGGTACTCCGCGGTCCTCTTGATTCCCTGCACGAGCATGTATCGAGCCTGCTCGGGGAAGTCAGTGGCGATACGGCGGGCTTGCTCCTGCAGCCGCGGTCCGACCAGTGACGTGGGGTCGGCGATGGCTGCCTCCACCTCAGCGCGATCGGGGCCAGATGTGTCCGGAGCATCCGCCGGACGCATGCCGATGGAGATCGCCACAGCCGGGGGAGCCGTGGCAATCGTGTAGCCACCGTCGAATGCCTTGAGGCTCGGTTCCACGCCCTTGCCACCAGCCCGGATCGCATCTTCGAATTGCTCGCGCGTGAACGGCAGTACGTCCGCTCCGCACAGGGCTCCGAAGAGCACGGCGCTGATGACGCTTCGGGTCTGCTCCACGACTCGGGAGAAGTCCCCGCGGATGAACCGACGTGAGGACCCCAGGCAGGCCTCGACGAGGGCCGTTGAATCGACGCGTCCGTCGCCCATGGCAGTGCGCTCCGGCATGGCATAAGTACGTGAGGTGGACGCGATCAACGTGGTGCGGTCCGGGGTGGAGAAGCCGCGCTGCACCGCCCGTCCGGCCTCCATGAGTTCGGAGGCGACGACGATGTCGACCTCGCCGGGGGTCGGCATAGTGCTCAAGATCGGCTCGGGAAGGTCCACACCGTCGAGTTGCTTGGGGAAGAGCTCGACGTAGTAGACGGTTGCCCCCGTTCGCTGGGCGACCCCGGGCACCGATGTGCTTTGCGCGTACCAGCCGTTGCCTTCGGCAAGGGCCACTAGCCAGTCCGACAGCACGCCGCCGCCTTCGCCACCCATCGCCAAGATCGCCATGGTGATGGGTCGGATGCGTACCTGAGTCGGCTGCTCACTCAACAAGGTCATGGAGGACTCTCAGACGGGTTCGATGCCGACGAGACGCCGCTCGACGCCGCGTTGCAGGAAGGAGATGTAGCGAGTGCGAAGGGCGGTCGTGAAGCGATCCCACCACGACGGATTGATGACCACTTGGGCGCGGTAGAAGGAGGGGCACAGCGCGGCGGCGTGCGCGTTCTCTCCGCACAGTCCGCATCCCACGCAACTGCTCAAGGTGGTGGCGATCGGGTCCTTGCGCATGGGATCGGGGTTCTCGGTGATCGTGAGTGATGGACACCCGGAGATCCGTATGCAGGAGTGATCCCCGGTGCACGTTTCCGGATCCACGCCGTAGCGCTCGTTCACTACCCGCTTGCCGGCCTTGATGGCTGCGGCCTTCGCCGGCTTCTCCCGGCGCATCTTGTTCAAGGTGCATTCGCTCTGCGCGACGATGACCTTCGGCCCCTTCTCCTTGGTGGTGAGGGCTTCCTTGAACAGGTCCCGCATTTCGTCGACCTTGAAGGTGTTGGTCATCGTGCGGGCCCACTTCACGCCGACACCGCGAACTGCGCGCTCGATGGGGTGCTTGGTGGAGCGGGTGGGGTTATCGGCTGACGACGACAGAACGTCCTGGCCGCCGGTAGCTGCGCTGTAGGCGTTGTCGACGATCACGAGCAGTTGGTCGTTCTCGTTGAAGACCGCGTTGCCGACCCCGCTGGTCAATCCGTTGTGCCAGAAGCCACCGTCGCCCATGAAGGCGATCGCGCGCTTATCGGCCTGTGCGCCATTGAGCGCCGATGCGGCAGCCGAGCCCAAGCCGTATCCCATCGTGGTCGCCCCGATGTTGAAGGGGGCATTGATGGAGAACAGGTGGCACCCGATGTCTGCACTGACGTAGTGCTCACCGACTTCGCGCTGGGCGAGGGTCAATGCCGAGAAGATCGGTCGCTCGGGACATCCGGTGCAAAAGCCCGGCGGGCGACCTTGAACCAGATCGGGGGCGATCCGAGGAGCGAACGGACTGCGCGGATCGTCGTGCGGAAGGGTGACGACCGGATCGCCGTCGACCAGATCGGGGAGGTACTTGCGCAGGAAAGCGTGGACTCCCTTGGTGACCGCAGCGGGGGTGTACTCGCCAGCCACCGGCAGGAGATCCTTGCCGTGCAGTGTCGCCGTCGCGTCATTGCGACGCAGGATCGCCTGGATGTTCTGCTCGATGAAGTCCGGCTGCCCCTCTTCGACGAGGAGCACGGCCTTCTTGTCGGAGCAGAACTCGACCACCTCCTGGTCGATCACCGGGTACGTGACGTTCATGACGTACAACGGAATCTGCGAATTGCCGAAGGCATCGGAGACGCCGCACAACTCGAGGGCTCGATTCACGTTGTTGAAAAGACCGCCCTGCAAGATGATGCCGACGTCCTTTGCGCCGTTGTTGACGAACTCGTTGAGCTTGTTCTTGGTGATGAACTCGACTGCGGCCGGCCACCGCTTGGACACCTTCTCCTGCTCGTGCAGGAAGGAGGATGGTGGGAGCACGATGCGGCTCAGATCCCGCTGGGGATCTTGGACGGCTTCGGTGACCGTCATGGTCGGCCGCTTGTTGTCCTTCGTGCTGAACGCGCCGTGCAGGTGGCACGACCGAAGCCGCAATTCGAGGATGACAGGTGTGTTCGACGCTTCGGACAACTCGAAGCCCTTCTCGACCATGTCGACGATGGCGGTGAGGTTGGGTCGCGGATCCAGCAACCACATTTGGGACTTCATCGCGAAGGCGTGCGTGCGTTCTTGCATGATGCTCGCGCCCTCGCCGTAGTCCTCACCGATGATCACGAGGGCACCGCCCTTGACGCCGCCGGAAGCCAGGTTCGCGAGCGCGTCGGATGCCACGTTGAAGCCGACCGTTGACTTGAAGGTGACCGCTCCGCGCAAGGGGTAGTGGACGGAGGCGGCCAGCATGGCTCCTGCGGTGGCTTCGGATGCGCTGTTCTCGAAGTAGACGTCCAACTCGGACAAGATGTCCTGGGCGTCGCCGAGCACGTCCATCAAGTGGGAGATGGGTGCCCCTTGATAGCCGCCCACGTAGGAGACGCCGGACTGCAGCAGGGCCTTCGTGACGGCGAGGATGCCCTCCCCGTGGAACTCCTCACCATCTCCGAGTCGGAGCTGCTTTACCTCCTCAGCGAACGATCTCTCGGCCATCGTCGTGGAGCCTCCCTACGTTGCCGTCGTCGTACGTTCGAACGGGAATCGAGTCAATGATGGGTGCTGCCCGAGAGTCGGGCAACCGTTTGGTTCAACGTCGCTATGTGACCTATACGACGTCCTGGTGGCCCCCGTTGGCATCGAGGGACTCCTGCGCCCACAGACCCAGCGAATTGATCATCGGGAAGTCGTTGAAGGAGAACAGGAAGGCGGGCGCTTCGCTATCTGCGTTCACGTGCTCGTGCCAGGTCCAACTCGGCACGCAGAAGATGTCGTGCTCTTCCCAGTCGAATCGATGGCCGCCGATGATGGAGTAGCCGCGACCCTCGGCGACGTGGTAGACGACCGAGCCCGTGTGACGGTGGGCGGTGGTTGCTTGGCCGCCATGCAGCATCTGCATGTGGGCGCCCATGGTCGGCATCACGGAGCCGCCGGTCACGGGGTTGACGTACTCCATGATCACGCCGTCGTGTGGCGTTCCTTCACTGACTCGCCCGAGATTGACGAGCGCCTCGCGCGTCTTCTCCCACGGGTAACCGAGGACCGGGGAGTAGGGGCGCGTCCATACGCGACGGTCGGGCTTGAGGATCCCACTGCCGTGCGTGAGCACCGAGGTGTTGTCCACCTTGCCGGCCTTCTGGTACAGGTCCGGGTGAACCTCGTAGAAGTTGGCATCCAGGGCGTTCACCAAGGGGATGTCGAGACCGTCCTGCCAGATGACGAAGTTGTCGTCAGACGAATTTCCGTGCTCGTGCCAGGTGCCGTTGGGGGTGATCGCGAAGTCGTTCGGGCCGACCGTGAGGCGGTCGCCATCGACGATCGTCCATGCCCCGGTGCCCTCGATCACGAACCGCAGTGCGGATGCCGCGTGACGATGCGCGGTCATGGACTCGCCCGGGTTCATGATCTGGATTCCGGAGTAGAGCAGTCCCACTGCGGCGGACACGTCCTTGCGCTCGTCGTTGACGAGGTAGACCACACGTCGACCTGCATCCTCTCCGCGGACCAACGATGCGGATTCGACCACCAGGGGCCGCATGTCCCGATAGCGCCAGAGCATCGGGACGGACTTGGGCTGCGGGAACCAGGGTTCGATTTCGTTGGCGACGGTCCACAGGGCGCCGGTGCCCACTTTGGCCAGCCGGGCGTAGTACTCCTCGAGTGCGGCCGAGTCGGCCACGCGCGCGCGGCCGATCGCGGTGTCGTCCATGGCTGGGTTGTTGATGATGTCGGTCACGGGTATGCCCTCCGATTCCTCTCCCCGAACCCCGCGTGGGGTTTCAGGGCTGAGTATCCGCCTGAAGTCCTTCGAAAAACTATCATGATCTTTGATCAACTGCTACGGTTCCCGAGCAACCGAGGGCCGGAGGGCCAGATTGTGAACTTGTGAATCAATGATGGAGTACCCGAAGTACCGCGCCGCCGCCGTCCAGGCTGCTCCGGTCTACCTCGACACCGAGGCGACCGTGGCGAAGGCGTGCGACCTGATAGCGCAGGCGGCTCGAGGCGGAGCGCGCCTGGTCGTCTTCCCCGAGGTCTTCGTTCCGGGGTATCCGTACTGGAACTGGACCATGACTCCGATTGCCGGGAGCCCATGGTTCGAGCGCCTCTTCAAGGCGGCCATCGACATCCCGGGCCCCGAAGTGACCGCCCTCGCCGAGGCGGCGCGAGCCGCCGGTGCCTTCGTGGTGATCGGTGTGAACGAGCGCGATCGATACTCGATGGGAACCTTGTACAACTCCCTTGTATTCCTCTCCGACTCAGGTGAGCTGCTCGGCGTACATCGCAAGCTCGTTCCTACGTGGGCAGAGAAACTCACGTGGGGCGGCGGTGATGGCAGTTCCCTGCGTGTTTACGACACTTCGATCGGCCGACTCGGAGGCCTGGCATGTGGCGAGAACACCAACACGCTGGCTCGGTTCGCGTTGCTCGCCCAGGGCGAGAACATCCACACTGCCAACTACATCGCACTTCCAACCGCGCCAGCTGATTACGACATGGTCGAAGCGATCAAGGTTCGCGCCATGGCGCATTCCTTCGAAGGCAAGGTGTTCACGGTCGTTGCTTGTTCGGCGATCACCCCGGACATCGTCGACAAAGTTGCGCACGACGACGCTTCCCGAACGATGCTGGAACGTCCTCATTCCGCCGTCAGTTGCATAGTCGGTCCCGACGGACGACTCCTCGGCGATCCGCTCATCGACGACGAGGGGATCGTGTACGCCGACATCGACCTGAATCGCTGCATCCAACCCAAGCAAATGCACGACATCATCGGCCACTACAACCGATTCGACGTCTTCAGTCTGCATGTGAATCGCGAACCCCAGCGCAAGGTCGTCCTCGACGACCCCACCGCGTTCGTCGGCGAGGAGCCGGCATCTACAACGGATCAGGAGATCTAATGCGTTTGATCACGTACAGCACGGCGGACCGACCGGATCCTCGCATCGGGATCGTCATAGATGGTGATGTCAAGGACCTCAAGGCAGCCCTCGCTGGCATCGTGGACGTGCCCGATCGGTTGATCGACTACATCGCGGCTGGAACCGAACTGCACGCTCGCGTCCGCGCTGCCGAGGACACGCTCGCATCTGCACCGAGTGCTGGACGTCTGGACGAGGTGACGCTGCACGCACCGCTGCGCCCCGGCAAGGTGATCGGCGTCGGCTTGAACTACGTCGAACACGTCGAGGAATCGAGCCGCAGTCTGGACACGGACAAGGATCTGCCGACGCGCCCGGTTCTGTTCAGCAAGCCCGGGACTGCCGTGGTGGGCCCGGAAGCCCCCATTCGTCACAACGGCTCGCTGACCGAGCAACTCGACTGGGAGTGTGAACTAGCCGTTGTCATCGGCACCGAGGCACTGGGGGTCGACGAAGCCCATGCGCTGGACTACGTATTCGGCTATAGCATCATCAACGACATCAGCGCGCGGGATCAACGCCGCTCCGGCCAGTGGTTCTTCTCCAAGGGTCAAGATAGTTACGCACCCTTCGGGCCGATGATCGTCACGACGGACGAGATAACCGATCCGCACGACCTGCAGTTGAGTCTCACCGTCAATGGAGATCAGCGCCAGAACGGTAATTCCCGACACATGCTGTTCAAGATCCCGACTCTGATCGCGGACATCACCTCCGGAGTGACGTTGGAACCTGGAGACGTCATTGCAACGGGATCACCGCAGGGTGTCGGTGCAGCCATGGATCCGCCCACCTTCCTGAAGCCCGGGGACGTCGTCGAATGCACCATCGAGCGCATCGGGACGCTGCGTAATCCAGTGAAGGCGGTGTAGTGATGGCCAATTCGGTGCGACGCGTCGGCTTGATAGTTCCCTCGTCCAACGTGACGATGGAAACCGAGATCCCAGCCATGCTGCGAGCACGAGAGGGAATCCGACCGGAGCGCTTCACGTTCCACTCCTCCCGGATGCGCATGCGATCGGTGACGAAGGAGGAACTCGAGGCGATGGACGACGAGTCCGACCGCTGCGCCGTCGAACTCGCTGACGCTGCCGTCGACGTCATGGGCTACGCGTGTCTCGTGGCCATCATGACTCGCGGAGCGGGCTACCACTGCACGTCGCAGGAGCGCCTGGGTAAGCGCACCGCCGAAGAGGGTCGCCCCACGCCGGTCGTGACGAGCGCGGGAGCGCTCATCGATGCTCTGCGCTTGATGCAAGCGACGAAGGTCGCCTTGATCGCCCCGTACATGCGTCCGCTCACCGATCAGGTGGTCGACTACATCGAGAACCAGGGGTTCACGGTCACCGACTCGGTTGCCTTGGAGATTCCGGACAACCTGGAGGTGGGGGCGCAGGATCCCCACAACCTGGAGTCCATCGTCGATCGACTCGACCACCAGGACGCCGACGTCGTCATCTTGTCGGCTTGCGTCCAGATGCCCTCGCTCGCAGCCGTCCAGGCCGTCGAGGACAGGATCGGCAAGCCGGTCATCTCGGCGGCGATCGCGACCACCTACTTCCTGCTCAAGGAAATGGACCTCGAACCGGTCGTTCCGGAAGCTGGAGCGCTCTTGAGTGGCGCGTATGCGTGAATCACCGGACCGGAGCGCGAAGTGGATCGAGTTCGTCGCCTGGGGGATAGACGGCGCGAGTCAGTGAAGGACAAGGTGACGCAACCAGTGCGTCGGCACATCAGGGGACGAGGAGGTCCCGGATGTGCAGTGAGAGTGAAAGGTGAAGGCATATGACCAAGTCGATATTGGACGGCAAGGACTTCAAACTCGGCCTGTTCTCGGCGAACTGCTCGTCCGGTATGGCGGTTACCAAGGTCGAGGATCGTTGGTCGGGTAGTTGGGACGACAACCTTCGGCTCGCGAAGATCTCCGATGAGGTCGGCATCGACTTCCTGTTGCCGATCGCCCGATGGATCGGATATGGCGGAGAGACCAACTTCCACGAAGGCGTGCTCGACCCCATCACCTGGGCCGCCGGTCTGCTGGCCAACACCAAGCGGCTGTTCGTCTTCTCGACCATCCACACCGCCTTCAACCACCCGATCGTGGTGGCGAAGGCGATGGCCACCGTCGACCAGATCTCCCATGGTCGGGCAGGCATCAACGTCGTGGCTGGATGGAACCAACCCGAGTACGAGACCTTCGGTATGGACCTACCCCAAGATCACGACGATCGCTACGCGCTCGCGCAGGAGTGGTTGGACGTCGTATTGAAGATCTGGACCACGCCCGGTCAGTTCGACTGGGATGGGAAGTTCTTCCACCTCAAGCACGTGGAGAGCCTGCCCAAGCCATACGACGGCCCACTGCCGATCCTCAATGCCGGTTCGTCCAAGCAGGGGCGCGAATACGCCGCCCGCAACGCCAACTTCGGGTTCACCATCGTCGGTGGTCCAGATGACGGTGCGGAAGTCGTCTCGGCGTACACGAAGCTCGCCGGGGATACGTTCCAGCGCAAGATGGGGTACTTCACCCTCGGTCACTGCGTGGTTCGACCGACGCGAAAGGAAGCCGAGGAGTTCTTGCACTGGTACGCGGACGAGAACGCGGACTGGGAGGCCGTCGACAACCTGATGCGCTTGCAGGGACTGCACGCACAGTCCTTCAGCGCGGAGATGTTGGAGATGTTCCGCGGCCGTTTCGCCGCCGGCCACGGAACCTGTCCGATCATCGGCGATCCGGACGACGTCGCGAACGAGATCGAACGCTTCGCCAAGGCCGGGTTCTCCGGAATGACCCTGTCCTTCCTCGACTACGCGGAAGAACTCCCGTATTTCGCGCAAGAAGTACTGCCACGCCTGGAGGCCAAGGGAGTGCGTCTTCCGCGCAACTAGCGCATGACTTCGAACATACGAAAAGGGCGGACGCCCGAGCGACGCATCATCGATACGTCCTCGGGCGTCTATCCCGTTCTGGGGGCTCTCGTCGCGCCGCGGCCGATCGCCTGGGTTTCCACGACGTCACCAGATGGAGTGGACAACCTTGCACCTCACTCGTTCTTCCAAATCGTGAGTACGTCGCCGCCCATCGTGATGATCTCCTCGATGGGTGAGAAGGACACCGCTCGCAATGCTCGCGCAACGGGAGAGTTCGTGGTGTGTGGTGCGCCGGTCGCGTTGATGGAGCAGATCAACGTCACCGGAGTCGATTTTCCGGCTGGCGTCAGTGAGTTCGACGAGGTGGGCATCACGCGGGAGAAGAGTGGGAAGGTGCGACCGCCTCGGGTGGGCGAATCGCCCTACGCACTGGAGTGCGTGGTGCACGACATCCAGGAAATCGGCAATGCGGTGCTGATCCTCGGTGAAGTGGTGCTTATCGCGGTGTCCGAGGACGTCTTCGAAGGCGATCGCGTTGTGACCTCCAGGGCCGACCTCGTCGCTCGACTCGGTGGCAGTGAGTGGTCCGAAGTAGGTGCGACCCACGTGCTGCCGAGGATCTTGCTCGAGGACTATCCGGGCACGTGGGCTGGTTCAGCCGGCCATGAAACGGCCACCGTTGACGTCGAGCACGGCACCGGTGATGTAGGACGACTCGGGTCCGGCGAGGAATAGGACCGGATCCACGCACTCGCTGATGTCCGGCATGCGATGCAGCGGTATCGAATCGAGGACCTCGTTGCGGTCCTTCTCGCTCATGGCATCGAACATGCCCTGCAGGCGACCGGTGAGAAACAGCCCAGGTGCGATGGCATTGACGCGTATCCCGTCGGGTCCTACCTCGCGGGCCAGCCGTCGCGTCAGCCCCAAGATTCCGGCCTTGGCCGCCGCGTAGGGGATTCCGGTGACCGGACTCGTCGACCGGCCACCAATCGACGAGAAAGTGACGATGGCACCCCCGCCCGCGGCGCGCATGTGCGGAATCACTGCCGCCGCGCAGTTGTACGTCCCCTTGATGTTGACGTCGATGACCAGGTCGAGGTCCTCGGGGGTTATGTCCTCAAGGTCCCGGGGCGTTCCGAGTGAGCCTCCGGCTGCGGCGATGAGCACGGTGGGGGCGCCTAGGCGCTCGACCGTTCCCGCGACGGCGTCACCGACGGACGTGCGCTCGCGCACGTCCGCAACGAAGCCGGCGGCGCGCACCCCGGCGCTCGAGAGCTCGGCCACCCCGCGTTCGACCGCATCGGCGTTGGTGTCCCAGAGGGCCACACCGGCGCCCTCGTCACCCAAGGCGCGGGCGATCGCCAGCCCCAGGCCTCCCGCACCGCCGGTCACGATGGCGACTTGCCCTTCGAATCTGCCCGGCATGGCGCCATCCTCCCCGATCGTCCGTTGCCCAGCGGGCAAGTCGCGTATATCGTACTATTGTCGATAGTCATAAATACGCAAGATCTTGGTCGAGTTCGCGGGCGAGACAGTCGCTTTCGGGTCGTGAGGGGATCGGATCGTGAGGGGAGTGGTCCATGCGGATCGCAGTAATCGGCGGTGGCCCTGGAGGGCTGTACTTCTCCAGTTTGGTCAAGCAACTCGATCCTGAAGCGGACATCACGGTCTGGGAACGCAACGCCCCCGACGACACCTTCGGGTTCGGTGTGGTGTTCAGCGATCAAACGCTCAGTGGCATCAAGGCCTCCGACCAGTCTGTCTTCGAGGACATGGGGCGCTCCTTCGCCTACTGGGACGACGTCGACATCGACATCGACGGCGTGAGTTTCACCGTCGCCGGCAATGGCTTCGCAGCGATGAGTCGCAAGGAGTTGCTGCACGTACTGCAGCGCAGGGCAGCCGATCACGGTGTGCCCGTGCACTACCAAACCGAGGCGCCGCCGGTCGAGGAACTCATGGCCGAGTACGACCTCGTTATCGCGTGCGACGGCATCAATAGCGCAGTCCGCGAGAAGTTCGAGACCGAGTTCGGCACCACCGTCGATCCGCGTGAGTGCAAGTACATGTGGCTCGGCACCGACTTGGTCTTCGAGGCCTTCGAGTTCTTCGTCCGCAATACGCCCTATGGCGTCATGCAGATACACGCCTATCCCATGGATGCGCACATGAGCACGTTCATCGTGGAGATGCACGAGGACGTCTGGCGCGCCGCCGGCTTCGACGCCGTCGATGCCGCATCCCTACCGCCCGGCGTCAGTGATGAGGCGAGTATCGCTCGGATAAAGGAGATCTTCGCCGACATCCTCGGTGATCACACGTTGGTGGCGAACAACAGCAAGTGGGTCACTTTCCGGACGATCCGCAACCAGACCCTCGTACACGAGAACCTGGTCCTGATGGGTGATGCCGCGCACACCGCGCACTTCAGCATCGGCTCGGGTACCAAGCTCGCAATGGAGGACGCGCTCGCGCTCGCGGCTTGCCTTGGCGAGCAACCCACCGTCGAAGCGGCATTGAAGGCATACGACCAAGAACGCGGGCCGGTCATCAAGAGCACGCAACGTTCGGCGCAGGCGAGCTTGGAGTGGTTCGAGGAGTTGGCGCAGTACAGCGGTCAGGATCCCGTGCAGTTCGCCTTCAATCTGATGACGCGCAGTCGTCGCATCACGTACGGGAACCTTCAGGAGCGCGATCCCGCCTTCGTCCAGCAGGTCGATACGTGGCTGCTCAAGCATGAGATAGAACGTGGGCGGGTGCCTGCAGGTACCGCGTCGGTGCCACCGATGTTCCTCCCCTACAGCGTTCGCGGAGTGGTGCTCCCGAACCGAGTCGCGGTGTCCGCCATGGACATGTACTCCTCGGTCGACGGAGTGCCCGGTGACTTCCACCTCGTTCACCTCGGCAGCAAGGCGCTCGGCGGTGCCGGGCTCGTCATGACCGAGATGGTCTGCGTCTCACCCGAAGGCCGCATCACTCCCGGGTGCGGTGGCCTGTGGAACGACGAACAGGAAGCAGCGTGGAAGCGAATCGTCGACTTCGGGCACACCACGTTCGCGAAGATGGGGATCCAGGTCGGCCACGCAGGTCGTAAGGCCTCGACGAAGGTGATGTGGGAGGGGATCGATCAGCCCCTCGACGAGGGCAACTGGCCGATCATGGCTCCATCCCCACTGCCGTACCTGCCGAACAGTCAGGTTCCGGCGGAGATGACGCGTGCCGACATGGACATGGTGCGCGACCAATTCGTGGAGACCACACGTCGCGCTGCGCGCGCTGGCTTCGACGTTCTCGAACTGCATTGCGCCCACGGCTACCTGCTGTCGAGCTTCCTGACCCCGGTGTCCAATCAGCGCACAGATGAGTACGGGGGATCCCTGGAGAACCGACTTCGCTACCCGCTCGAAGTGTTCGACGCCGTGCGTGCTGCCTGGCCACAGGACCGTCCGATCTTCGTGCGGATCTCGGCTTCAGACTGGGTTCCCGAGGGCATCAGCTTCGACGACATTCTCGACATTGCACGAGCCTTCAAGGAACACGGCGTTGACGTCATCGATGTCTCGTCCGGGCAGACCACGCCGGACGCCAAGCCCGAATACGGACGCTCGTACCAAACCCCCTTCTCCGATCGGATCCGCAACGTCGTGGGGATCGACACCATGGCAGTGGGCGCGATCAGTTCCTGGGACGACGTCAACACCAACATCGCCGCTGGTCGCTCGGATCTGTGTGCCATCGGGCGTCCGCACCTGTACGACCCGCAGTGGACGTTGCACGCGGCCGCTGATCAAGGAGTGAAGGTGCCGTGGCCGACCCCGTACGTCGGCGGTAGTTGGAAGCCGCCGGCGGGTCGCGCGGAGGACCCCAAGCCCCGCTTGGAACTGGTTCCGGCGGGTGCCAAGGCGAATCGCCCGAAGCGCTGGCGACCGAATCACTGACCATCCACAATGGGCGCCTGCCCGCAACCACGGAAGGAAATCGAATGTCTGATCTCGCGCAACTCGCCGCCGGCATCGTGGACGGATCCGTCGAGGTCGTCGACCTGACTTCGCCGTTGCACTCTGGAACGCCGATCCTCGCCCTGCCGCCGGAGATGGGGCAGACCGCCACGTTCGAACTGGAGGAGATCAGCCGTTACGACGACCGGGGACCGGCGTGGTACTGGAACAACTTCCGCACTGGCGAGCACACCGGAACCCACTTCGATGCGCCCAACCACTGGGTGACCGGCAAGGATCTCGACGACGTCAGCCAGGTACCGGCGCAGCGCCTGGTGGGACCTGCCGTGGTGATCGACAAGGTGGCCGAGAGTGCAGCGAATCCGGACTACTGCTTGACCCTGGAGGACCTCAAGGCGTGGGAGGCCGAGCACGGTGCCCTTCCCACGAACGGTTGGGTGCTCTACCGGACGGGATGGTCGAAGTTCGGTGACGATCCGGCGGCTTTCGCGAATGCCGATGAGAACGGTCCGCATACCCCCGGCGTTACGCCGGAGGCGGCGAAGTACATCGCCGAGCAAACCGAGATCCTGGGCTGGGGCGTGGAGACCGTGGGTACCGATGCGGGTGGCGCATTCGGATTCGATCCGCCGTTCCCGTGCCACGCGATGTTCTGCGGCAACAGCAAGTACGGGCTGACCCAACTTCGGAACCTGGACAAGCTCCCGACCACCGGCGCGGTGGTGATCGCAGCACCGCTACCGATCGTCAACGGTTCGGGCAGCCCCTGCCGCGTACTTGCCTTGGTCGCTCGCTAGCGCACCGCCCGGATCACTTCCCCAGTAGTCGCATCGCCACCTGGTAGCCCGAACCACCTCCCAGGCCCGGGCCCGGGTGCGTCGATGCGCCGATGTGCCACAGGTTCTCGATGCCGGTGTCGTGACCGGTGGCGGTAGCCAGCGGTCGCCAGAGCGCGTACTGATCCACCCGGCAATCCCCTGCGTAGGGATCACCGCCCACGAGGTTCACGTTCATCGTCTCGAGGTCGGCTGGTCCTAGGACGAAGCGAGCGATCTGCGACGTGCGCACGTTGGGTATGTGCTGCTCCAGGCGATCGATGATGCGCTCGGCGTACTCGTCGCGAAGGCGTGGCGACCATGTGCCATCGCCTGGGTCGATCCGGCCGGCGAGGTCGCCGATCACGTGTCGAGGGTTCTCCTGGAGTTGGATCCACAGCAGCCCCTTGCCGTCGGGAACCCGTGACGGGTCGACGGTCGCCGGCTGACCGACGACGATGGTCGGACGAGCGGGCAGATAACCGCGGCCCGCGGCATTCACCGACTCCGACAGCGAGTCCATCCCATCGAGGATGTGGATCAAGGCGGTTTCCGCGAGCCGGGGATCGCCGTTCCACTGCGCGGGTTCGTCGAGTGCGATGTGAATCTGCATGCCGGCGCGTCCGAATCGGAAGCGTTCGGCTGCGCTGCGTCGGGCCGGATCCGCTTCACTGAGCAGGTTCCCGTACAGCGCCGGCGGCGTGACCGATGCCAGTACGGCGCGAGCCGCCGCGAAGTGGCGACCGTCTGCGGTCCGCACACCCGTGGCACGCTGGGTCGATCCGCGCGACTGCGTGTCGATGTGCACCACCTCGGCCCCGGTCAGCACCTGGCCGCCGTGTTCGGTGATGACCGCGACCAGGGCATCGACCAGCGCGCGCCCACCCCCGACCGGCACGGGCATGCCGCCCATCGCGATAGCCGCGGCGATGACCGTCGTGATGAACGCACTCCCGGCATCGTCCGGTCCCAGGCCGTTGTGCAGCGCCCACGGTGCGAGCAGGGACTTGGTGATCGGTGAGGTGAAGGTGCGATCGGCCCACGGTGCGGCAGGTTCGAGCAGGTCGGCGCCGGTTTCCAGCAGCCCACGACGTCCGAGTTGACGGTAGGCCTTCCACCCGAACTTCCAAGCATTCCGCCGCCAGAAGTCGGTACCCAGCAGGCCGAATGCCAGATCGGCCTTCGAACCGAAATCGGCCATCAGGGCATTCCAGTTCTCGGCATCGCCCAGACGGGCCATCTCCGCAGCCGTGTGCTCGGGGTCGGTCGATAGGAAGGCCGTTCCTTCTCGGCAGATCACTCCGGTGGGCCATGTCGTGTTGCGATACTCGAGCCCATGGCGCTCCAGGTCCTGCGCCAAGGCACCGTAGGCGGGGCCGCCGACGAACAGTGGGTGCCAACTGGACAACATCTCGATGGTGAACCCGGGTACGTGATCGGTGGAGGTCCACATCGCACCGCCAGGCTGGGCGTTGCGCTCGAGCACCACCACCGAGCGTCCCGCCTTGGCGAGCAGAGCCCCGGCTACTAAGGAATTGATGCCCGAGCCGATGATGACGACGTCGTGGGTGCTCGTTGCGGACCCCTGCGTGGACATTCGACCTCCGGGAAAGTTCTATCGCGGGTACCTGTCGATCGTCAGAATTCCATAAGATCGATCCATGCGAACAGAAGTCGCGGTAATCGGAGCAGGGATCAACGGATTGTCGGCGGCCGCTCTGCTCGCCAAGGCCGGTCGCTCCGTGGTGGTGGTGGAGTCCCAACCCGAGCCAGGGGGAGCGGTCCGAACCCAAGAGGTCACCGAACCTGGCTTTCGTCACGATCTATTCGCCATGAACCTCGGGCTGTTCGCCGGTGGTCCGGTTATGGCCGCGCTCGGCCCGGACTTGGAAAGACACGGTTTCTCGCTCGTCCCGTCGAGTCGACCCTTCTGCTCGGTCTTCCCGGACGGTTCGATGATCGGCGTTCATGCCGACAACGACGCCACAGTCGCCGAACTCGCCCGGGAAGCACCCGAGGACGTCGAGGCGTGGCAACGTCTGACCGCGCAATTGGGTGAGTGGGCGCCGTACATCATCGGGGTGCTGGGGGCGGACATGCCGTCGTGGTCCATGGCCAGGACCGCTTACAAGGCGTGGCGGAAACTCGGGTCCGATGGCGTCTTCGAGATGGCCAAGTTGGCACTGCAGTCCACGCGATCGTTCACCGGCGACAACTTCGCCAATCCGAAGACGCGGGCATTGATGGCCTCGTGGGGGATGCACCTGGACTTCGCTCCCGACATCTCCGGCGGCGCGCTGTTCAGTTTCCTGGAGACCATCGGTGGTCAGCAGTTCGGCATGGTCATCGGCAAGGGCGGTGCTGCGGGGCTCATCGATGCGCTCGTCGCCGTCATCGAGGAGAACGGTGGCCACGTCAAGTGCGATGCAACCGTCCAGCAGATCAGTGTCGCCGGTGGTAAGGCGACCGGGCTGGTGTTGACGGACGGCACCAGGATCGATGCGTCACGTGCCGTGGTGTCCAACGTCAACCCGGCGCTGATGGCCGACCTCTTGCCGGCCGATCAACGAGAGCGACTGGAGGTGCGTCGCGTACGTGGCTTCACGCCCGGACTGGCGACGATGATGGTCCACCTGTCGTTGGACGATCTTCCGGCCTGGCGGGCTGACCACGCGAGAACCTTCAATTACGTTCACATCGGGCCGTACATCGACGACATGGCCATGACGTACACCCAAGCTGCCGCCGGACGGTTGCCCGATTCGCCGACCTTGGTCGTGGGTCAGCCGACCGTCAGCGATCCCACGCGGGCGCCGGAGGGCAAGCACACCCTGTGGGTGCAGGTCCGCGTGCTGCCGCTGGTCCTCGCCGATGGTGCGTCCTGGGACGAGGTAGGGGAGACCTACGCCGATCGCATCATCGACAAGATCGAGGAATACGCCCCGGGGCTGCGCGCACGGATCCGCTCGCGCGTCGTGCTCACCCCCGCGGATCTCGAGCGCCACAACGCCAACCTGATCGGCGGTGATTCACTCGGCGGATCCCACCACCCGGCTCAGTTCTTCTTCCTGCGGCCCGTCCCTGGGTGGGGACGCCATCGCACGCCCGTCCGTGATTTGTACGTGTGCGGCTCTGGAACCTGGCCTGGAGGCGGCGTTGGCGGCGGAAGCGGAGCCCTCGTCGCGAAGATCCTCTCCTAGCGAAGAAACCCTCTCCCAGCGGAAGACGATCCCCTCTCAGCGGTACGGACCGAAGTCCGGCGGCCGCTTCTCGATGAACGCCCGCGCGCCTTCCTTCGCCTCGTCCGTCTCGACGAACAGATCCAGGACGTCGAACGCGAGCGATTGAATGCCGACGATGTGATCACTGTCGGCGTTGAAACTGTGCTTGAGCGTCTTCAGCGCCGTCGGTGACAGGGCGCACGCCTTGCGCCCCCATTCCATCGCCAGCGGAAGCAACTGCTCGGGCGGCACCACGCGGTTGACCAAACCCCACCGTTCGGCCGTTTCGGCGTCGTACTGATCGCAGAAGAACCAGATCTCCCGAGCCCGCTTCTCGCCCACCACACGTGCGAGATAAGCCGTGCCGAAACCGGCATCGAAACTCCCCACTCGCGGGCCGACCTGGCCGAACTTGGCCGTGGTCGAGGCGAGGGAGACATCGCACAGTACGTGCAGGACGTGCCCGCCACCGATGGCGAAACCGTTCACGGCAGCGATGACCGGCTTGGGAACCTCGCGGATCAGCCGGTGCAGCCGCTCGATCTCGAACATGCCCATCTCGGTTTCGCCGTATCCGCCCGTGGCGGCGCGCTCCTTCTGGTCGCCACCGGAGCAGAACGCCTTCTCACCAGCGCCCGTCAAGACGATGGCACCCACCGACTCGTCGATCCATGCGTAACGGAAGGCGTAGATCAACTCATCGACCGTGCGCCCGCGAAGTGCGTTGTAGCGATCGGGTCGATCGATGGTGATGACCGCGACCCCGTCCTGGACTGCGTATCGAATGTCGGTGAACTCCTCGAGCTTGATCACGGCACCTCCACTAGAACTGCGATTCCCAAACCAACTCCGATGCAGGCGGTGGCGATGGCCTTCCCGCCACCTCGCCTCTTCAGATGACGGGCTGCATCCACCACCGTTCGGGCTGCTGAAGCACCCACCGGGTGACCGATGGCGATCGCTCCGCCATGGATATTCACCTTCTCCACCGGTATCGACGGCTCGTCGTGCAGGACGGTGAGAACCATCGCCGCGAATGCCTCGTTGATTTCGAATAGATCGATGTCGTCGAAGGACAGGCCCGAACGGCTCAGCAGTTTGCGCATCGCGGGCACGGGTGCTTTCGCGAATTCGTCCGGTTCGACCGCCACCACGGTCGAGGCCACGATCGAACCGAGTGGCTCGAGTTCGAGTTCGCGGGCGATGCCCTCCGTGGTGATCAAGGTGGCGACCGCGCCGTCGTTGATCGGCGAGGAGTTCCCAGCGGTCACGGTTCCATCGACCGTGAAGGCCGGCTTGAGATCGGCGAGCCGAGAAACGCTCGTCTCGGGTCGGATGGACTCGTCGCGGGTCACGCCGGCCACGGGGAATGCGAAATCGTCGTGCAGCCCCTGCTCCCACGCAGCGGCAGCCAACTCGTGTGAGCGAGCGGCCCACTCGTCTTGTTCTGTGCGGCCGATACCGCGAGCCTCCGCACTGCGCTGGGCGCATTCACCGAGACTGTCGGTCCAGTGTGAGGGGAATGCCGGATTGATCATCCGCCAACCGACGGTGGTCTGCTCGAGGGAGACCTTCGGATCGAGGGGCGCATCGGATTTGGGCAGCACGTAGGGGGCCCGGCTCATGGATTCCACGCCTCCGGCGATCACGATGTCCATGTCTCCGGAGCGAACCGCTCGAGCGGCCTGGACCATGGCCTCGGCGCCCGAGCCGCACAGTCGATTCACGGTGACCCCGGGCACGCTTACCGGGAAGCCGGCCAGCAGGGCTCCCATGCGTGCGACGTTGCGGTTGTCCTCACCGGCGCCGTTGGCATCGCCCATCACGATGTCGTCGACCCGGGCTGGATCCAAGCCGGGGACGCAGTCGCGCAGTTCTGCCAGGGTCAGTCCGAGCAGGTCGTCGGGGCGGATCGCGCTGAGGCCACCGCGGTACTTGCCGAAGACGGTTCGGCGGGCTGCGGCGATCACGGGTCGGGGCTGGGCCATGTGTCGTATTATTGCCGATCGACAAGGACACGCACTATTGCGAGCCCCGCAGGGAGAGACGGCATGACGGAAACCTCCTTGCGCTGCCTGGTCACCGGAGCCAGCAGGGGCATCGGCGCGGCCATTGTGGACCAGATGGATGCGGCCGGGCACCGAATCGCCCTGTCTGCCCGAGGTGCCGAGGGTCTGGAGCGGGTAGCCCAGGGGCTGAGCCAGCCGCACCTGGTGCTCCCGGCGGACGTGACCGCAGCCGAAGCGCCCGGCACGTTGCGCTCAGCGATCGATCGGGCATGGGGCGGAGTGGATGTGCTGGTGGTGAACGCCGGTGAGGGGATCGCAGCACCGCTGGGCTCGACCGACGATCGGATGTGGGATTCCACATTGGCGATCAACCTCACCGCCCCTTTCCGTTTCCTACGCGAATTCGTCCCCCCGATGGTCGAGCGCGGATTCGGTCGCGTTGTGGTGATCGCGAGCGTTGCGGGGAAGGTCGGTACGCCGTACATCAGTGCGTATGCGGCAGCCAAGCACGGCGCCGTGGGCCTGGTGCGCGCGGTCGCCGCAGAAGTCGCCACCTCCGGTGTCACGGTGAATGCGGTGTGTCCAGGATTCGTCGACACACCCATGACCCAGCGATCCATCGACGCGATCGTCGAGAAGACCGGTCGCACGCCCGAGCAGGCGCGCGCATCGCTGGAGAAGCAGCAGCCGATCGGCCGACTCATCACCGCGCAGGAAGTGGCTGCCGCCGTCGCATACTGCGTGAACGACACAGGTGCCTTGAATGGACAGGCGATCACTATCGATGGTGGAGGAGTTCAATCATGACCGTACGACGCATCAACCCGCCCGAGCTGGCTCCACCCGTCGGGTTCTCGCACGCGGTAGTGGCGGAAGGAAGCACCATCGTCCTGCTCGCGGGACAGACTGCACTGGATGGGGAAGGTCGCATCGTCGGAGCGACGATCGTCGAGCAGTTCGAGAAGGTGCTGACGAACCTGCTCGCCGCACTAGCCGCTGCCGGTGGCACTCCGAATCAGTTGGCGAAACTCACGATCTTCAGCGTTGACCCCGCCGATTACCGTGCGAATGCACGCGACATCGGTGCGGTGTGGCAGCGACTCGTCGGACGTGATTACCCGGCGATGACACTCGTGGGTGTCACCCGACTGTGGGACGACGACGCACTCCTGGAAATCGAAGGAACGGCCGTTCTACCGTGACGACTCCTGCGAATGGTCACGCTGAGTCACCACTTTCCGCACTGTGGTCTGCCTCGTCGATCGCGATCATCGGTGCCACGGAACGGGCAGGTGCGATGGGTCGACTACCCATCGACTACCTGCTCAAGTACGGCTACGGCGGACGGATACTTCCGGTCAATCCCAAAGGTGGAACCGTCATGGGTTTGCCCGTGTATCAGGCGATAGCCGATGCAGCCCAAGACCTCGATGGAGCCATCGACTTGGCACTGATCATGGTTCCAGCAGGAGCCGTGCAGCAGGCGGTCGCCGATTGCGCCGAAGCCGGAGTTCGCGTGTGCGTTGTCATGTCCAGTGGATTCGGTGAGGTGGACGACGACGGCAGGCGACGCCAGGACGAACTCGTTCGTATCGCCCAGCAGTTTGGCATGCGCCTGGTCGGACCCAATTGCATCGGTTCGGTCGGTGGCCCGCTGTCGGTTCTCGCCACGTTCAGCCCGGTGTTCTCCTCCAACAACACGCCTCGGCCCGCCGGACCCTTGGCACTGGTGAGCCAATCCGGGGCGCTGGGCTTCGGTGCGTTGTCGCTGGGACTCGAGCGAGACCTACCCGTCGGGATCGCCGTCACCACCGGCAACGAGGCCGACGTCACCGCCGAGGAAGTTGCCGCCGCACTGGCCGCGGACCCCGAAGTGTCCGGTGTGTTGCTGTATCTCGAATCAGTCGCGGACCTGGAATCCCTCGCGCGCACTGCCGCACTCGTTCCGACCGTTGCGGTGAAGGCCGGACGCAGCGAGGCGGGTGCTCGCGCCGCGGCCTCCCATACCGGTGCACTCACCTCCGGTGACGATGTGGTCGATGCAGCCTTGGAGCGCGTTGGTGTGGCGCGCGTCGCCACCATCGACCACCTGCTCGACGCCGGCGCACTCATCGCCACCGGTGCACGGCTCGATGACCCGGCAGATCCTCGGGTGGGTGTGGGCGTTATCACCACGTCCGGTGGCAGCGGCATCCTGGCGGCCGATGCGATCGAGGCCGACGGCATGGCTTTGTCCACTCTTCAGCTCGAAACGATCCACGCGATCGAACAGGTCATCCCGGCATACGGCTCAGCGGTGAATCCGGTCGACGTCACGGCCGCGGTCATGGCCGAACCGGGCCTTTTCGAACAGTGCGTTCACCGGCTCGCCGATGATCCCGCGGTGGATGCGATCGTCGCATGCTTCGCGGTGCTGGTGGGCGACGACGTCCTGCGCATCGCACGTGCACTCGGTGAAGTCCGCTCGCGAACCGGCAAGCCGGTCGTTGCAGCTCGAACCGGCGCGGCGAACCTCGCCCCCGAGGGAGCCAAGCTCCTGGCGGATGAGGGTGTTCCCGTCTACCCGACCCCCGAGCGTGCAGTCGCTGCGCTGCGCGCACTTCGTGATGCCTGCCGCGGACCGCTGGATTTCAGCTCGGCACAGTCAGGCACCGGCGTTCCCGCTCCGCCGGAGTCGGCGACCGAAGACCAGGTCAAGGCCGCCCTGGCCGCCGGTGGTCTACCGATTCCCGCCTCCGTGTTGGTCGCAGACCATCAGGCAGCAGCCGACGCCGTGGTTGCGATGGGCGGCCGCAGCGTCTTCAAGGCGGTGGTCCCGGGATTGCTCCACAAGTCCGATGCCGGTGGAGTGATCGTCGATGTGGATGCGCAGGGTGCTGCGGAGGCCTTCGCCCGATGCGCGGCCCTCGGTGGTGAGGTGCTGGTCGAGCAATTCATCCCCGGAGGGGTGGAGGTGCTCGTGGGAATCACTCCCAGCCCGATGGGACGGGTGCTGACAGTCGGCGTGGGTGGAGTCCTCACCGAGTTGGTGGCGGACGTGGCCGTCACCTTGCTACCTGCATCGGAGCAGCAGATCGATGCGCTGCTCGACCGCACGCGCGTAGGCCGCCTCCTCGCCGGTGTGCGTGGCGCGCCACCGGCCGATCGGTCGGCGTTGGTGCGCACCATCACCGGGCTCGTTCGGGCAATCGATGCGTGGCCATCGGATATGGAGATCGAATTGAATCCGGTCACCGTTCTCGCAGATGGATGTTGGATCTTGGATGCCGTCGCCCACCGACGCTCCGAAGAAACGGAAGGACAGCACTCATGGACGTAGGTCGGCTCGTCGCACGATCGATGACGCGCTATCGCGATCGCATCGCCTTGGACGGCCCGGAGGGTGTGAGCACCTTCGGTCGTACCGGCGCACGTGTCATGCAGCTGGCGCGCGGGTTGCGAGCGTTGGGGTTGGAGACCGGGGATCGCGTCCTTGATCTGCAGTCGAACCAGAACACCTACATCGAAACGGACCTGGGCATCAGTACGGCCGGCCTGTGTCGTGTGGCTCTGAATTACCGACTTCATCCCTCGGACTGGGAGCGGATCACCGGTGACTGCTCCCCGCGTGTGCTGATTCTGGACGCGAAGTTCTGGGACGACGCCGCACCCATCCGAGCCGCGGTCGATCACGTGATCGTGATCAACGCCGGATCCGCTGGGGCTGAAGGTGCTCGCGACTACGAAGCCTTCTTGGCCGAGCAATCCGATGAGCCGTTGCTGCTGAGCGTGGATCCGGATGCCTTGGTGTCGTTGAACTACTCGAGTGGAACCACGGGGCGACCCAAGGGCGCGATCCGCACCCATCGCAACCGCATGGCCAGTTTGAACAACATCGTGACCGATCTGCTGCGCGGCGTTCCCGGAGAGACCGATACCTGGGTTCACGCTGGACCGGTCACCCACACCAGCGGCCTTTTCGTTCTACCGTTCTTCACCTTCGGCGCTCGGCAGATCGTGCAGGCCAAGTACGACCCCGAGGCCCTCGTGGATGCTTTCGAAAATCAGGGGGCCACGGCCACCGCTCTGGTGCCCACGATGGTGGCTCGCCTCCTCGCATTGCCGGACATCTCCCGCGAGCGGATGTCGGGGATGAAGTTCCTGGGCTACGCCGGTGCTCCCATGCCACCGGAGCAGATCCGACAGTGCTTCGAGCGCATCACCCCGTACATGGCCCAGTACTACGGATTGGTCGAGGCGATCCCGCCCGTCACGGTCCTGGGCTTCGAGGACCACGCGGTGGGGGTTGCCGGTAACGAGGAACTCCTCTCCAGCGCCGGAGTCCCGTGCGTGGGTGTGGAAGTCCGCATCGTCGACGAAGACGGCAAGGACGTCCCCGCAGGTGAGATCGGGGAAGTCATCACCCGCGGTGATCATGTGATGCGTGGCTACTACGGACAAGCCGGTTCGGACGCGACCGTCACCAAGGCGGTCCGCGACGGCTGGCTGCACACCGGCGACCTCGGTCGCATGGATGCCGAGGAACGACTGTTCCTGGTGGATCGCAAGGGCGACATGATCATCTCCGGCGGGTACAACATCTACCCGCGTGAGATCGAAGATGTCATCGCCGAGGTGCCGGGGGTGCATGAGGTTGCCGTGGTGGGCGTCAGCGATCCCGAATGGGGTCAGCACGTAACCGCTATGTTCACCGTGCAACCGGGTGCGAAGGTCACTCCCGAGATGGTGATCGAGCACTGCAAGTCCCGGATGGCGTCGTACAAGAAGCCCAAGGATGTGCGGATCGTCGATTCGTTCCCACTCAACTCGACCGGGAAGATCGCCAAGAAGGTACTTCGCGAACAACTCGAAGCGGAAGGCTCGTCCTCATGAGCAACGAAACCCCCGGACAGTTCCCGTACACGCGTGGGATCTCGGCGGATCCCGGCGTGTGGACGATGGGGCAGTACGCCGGATTCGGTACCGCGCGGGAAACCAACGAACGATTCCGCAGCCTGCTCGATCAGGGATTGACGGGCTTCAGCGTCGCGTTGGATCTGCCCACTCAGATGGGGCTCGACTCCGATGCGCCGATGGCCGCCGGTGAGGTCGGCAAGGTGGGTGTGGCCATCGATTCGCTGGCCGATATCGAGATCTTGATGGACGGTATCCCGCTGGAGCGGATCAGCCAGGTGCGGACCACGGCCAACTCGATCGGGTACATCTGGGCGGCACTTTTCGAAGCGCTAGCCGAGAAGCGCGGCGTAGATCCCGGTGAGTTCGGCATGTTCATCCAAAACGACGTCCTGAAGGAGTACTTCGCTCGCGGCACTCAGATCTTCCCCGCTCCGGCCGGGCTGAAGTTGTCGGTGGATGTCATCGAGCACATCTCCCGCAAGATCCCCAGGTGGGTCTCACTGGCGATGTCCGGCTATCACATCCGTGAGTCCGGTTCCGATGCCGTGCAGGAGATCGCCTTCACCTTCTCGAATGCTCGCGCGTACTTGGATGACGCGATCGCGCGCGGACTGTCCGTGGACGATGTCGCCCCGACTTTATTCACGTTCTTGTCCAGCAATATGGACTTCCTTCCCGAGATCGCGAAGTTCCGAGCCGCGCGACGTGTCTGGGCGAAGTTGATGCGAGAGACCTACGGCGCCAAGGATCCACGTTCGGAGCAGTTGCGCATCTTCGTCTTCACCGCCGGTTCGTCGCTGACCGCTCAACAGCCACTCAACAACGTCGTGCGAACATCGGTCGAAGCATTGGCAGCAGCGCTCGGTGGCGTGCAGACGATGCACGTATGTGCTTTCGATGAAGCCTTGGGTGTGCCCACGGAAAGCGCTGCGACCCTCGCTCTTCGCACCCAACAGATAATCGCCTTCGAAACGGGGGTCACCACCATGGTGGACCCACTAGGTGGTGCGGTGGTGCTGGAGTCGATGACCGATGATCTGGAACGCCGCATCTGGGATGAGATGCAGCGCATCGTCGACAAGGGCGGTGCTTTGGACTGCATTGAGAGCGGATACTTCGCCGAGGCGCTCTCCGACAGTGCCTACCAGCAAGCCCTGGCAGTCGATTCCGGTTCCAAGACGGTGGTGGGTGTCAACTCCTTCGTCACCGATCCGGTCGCCTTCGACGTCTTCACCGTGAATCCGGAGAGTGAGCGCGCCCAGATCGAGTCCGTGCAAGCCGTGCGCGCTTCTCGGGACGCTGCTGCAGTCCAAGCGGGGTTGGATGCCGTCCGATCAGCCGCCCAGGCCGGCGAGAACGTCGTGCCAGCGTGTGTTCAAGCGGTCAAGGCGTATGCCACGGTGGGGGAGATCTCCGATGTGCTGCGCGGTGTGTACGGAAAGTGGCAGCCCTCGGGGGCGTTCTAAGCGGTCGCCGCCACGACGGCCTCGGCAACAGCCGGAGCGACGTTGGAGTCGAACACGCTGGGCACGATGTAGATGCTGGACAGCGCCTCGTCGGTCACCACGGATGCGATGGCCTGAGCTGCGGCGATCATGGCTGCGTCGGTGATCTTGTGCGCGCCGGAGTCGAGTAGACCACGGAAGATTCCGGGGAATGCAAGCACGTTGTTGATCTGGTTCGGGTAGTCGCTGCGGCCCGTAGCCACGACCTTGGCGTACTTGGCCGCCTGGACCGGATCGATCTCCGGATCGGGGTTCGCAAGTGCGAAGACGATGGAGTCGGCCGCCATCTTCGAGACGTCGGCAGCGGTGATCACATTGGGCTGGCTGAGCCCGATGAAGACGTCGGCCCCTTCCAGGGCCTCCGACACGGTTCCCGTGTGGTGGCGAGGGTTGGTGATCTCGGCGAGTGCGGTGCGGTCCTCGTCCATGCGATCACGTCCCACGTACAGCGGGCCTTTGGAGTCGAAGATGATGATGTCCGAGACCCCGGACTGCAGGAGAAGTCGCGATACGGCAACCCCCGCTGCCCCGGCTCCCATCATGACCACGCGAATGTCCGACATCTGCTTGTCGACCAGGCGGAGCGCGTTGATCAGCGCAGCTAGAACCACCACGGCCGTTCCGTGCTGATCATCGTGGAAGACGGGAATGTCGAGTTTCTCGCGGAGTCGTCGTTCGATCTCGAAGCACCGCGGAGCCGAGATGTCCTCGAGGTTGATGCCGCCGAAGCCGGGGGCGATCAATTCGACGGTGCGCACGATCTCGTCCGGATCCTTGGTGTCCAGGCAGATCGGCCATGCATCGACTCCGGCGAAGCGCTTGAACAGTGCTGCCTTGCCTTCCATGACCGGCATCGCCGCTTTGGGTCCGATGTCGCCAAGGCCGAGCACGGCCGTTCCATCGGTCACGACCGCTACCGAATTGCGCTTGATCGTCAGATTTCGGGCGTCCGCGGGGTTCTCGTAGATCGCCATGCAGACGCGCGCCACACCCGGTGTGTAGGCCCGAGCGAGGTCGGTTCTGTTGCGCAGCGGGACCTTGAGGTCGACCGCGATCTTGCCTCCGAGGTGGATGAGGAATGTGGAGTCGCTGACTTTCTCGACGGAACAGCCCTCGAGCTTGCCCAGCGCCGATTTCACGAGTTCCACGTGTCCGGAGTCTCGGGTGGTGCACGAGAGGTCGAGCACCACCGATTGGGTGCCTGGGTCCACCACATCCAAGCCGGTGATGACGGCACCAGCGCTAGCGACGGTGGAGATGATGGCGCCTGATGCGTGCAATTCGGGAGTCGCGATCAACCGGAAGACGTTGGAGTAACCAGGGCTAGCCGTCATGTGAACATCCTACTGCGCGGATTTTGCGATCGTCACGAACAGGCGATGAGAGGCTGCTCACGACCTACGAGGCCAGGTTTTCGACGTGTTGCTGTGCTATCTGGAACAGTCGATCGTGCAATGAGTAGAACAAGTCCGTTGCCTCATCTCCGGCCCAAACACGCGGAAGGAATTCGCGAGGAAGTCCGGGATCGATGTACGGCAGTGGCCGCCAGGACGTGAGGATGCGCGTGTAATCGGCGAAGGCCGCGGTCGGGTCGATGCGCGAGCGAGAGTCGTAGGCGACCCCCACTCGACGGTAGGTCTTGGTGAACGCCGAGTATTGCGACGCGATTTCATCGAGATCCCACCACTGACGAACCGCTTCGGCCGTCGAGCCGAAGCCGATGTGGTCGGCGCCGAAGATGTTCACGTGCTCTTGAACGCCGAGAACATCCACTACATATCGAACGTCTGCTTCCAGACTGCGCGGAGCGATCCACAGCCCGCCTGCCACTTGCGCGAAGCCGACCCGCGCCAAACGGGAGCGTAGGCGGTATCGGATATCGCGTGATCGCTCGGGAATGGAGAACGCCGCGAGCACCCAACCACTCGCCGCGGGAGGTTCCCGGCGCTGCAGCACTCGGGCATCGCCCACATCGAATGTCCGCCAGGCGTTCTCCGACAGCGCGTACCCGGCGGTGTTTCCGCGGCGTTCGGATAGCAAGATCCCCCGGCGCTTGAAGCGCGATAGTGCGCTGCGGACGGCGGCGTCCTCGATGCCGACTTCCCCCATCAAGTTCAGCAAGGTCGCTACTGAGAGCCATCCGTCCATGGTTCGGCTGTAAGCGCCGTAGATGGTGATGATCAGCGACTGCGGTCGATTGGCCCGAAGAGCGATGTCGTTGGGCTCCCCACCGAAAGTCCGCAGCGTTTCGGCGGATTCCAATTCGATGCGATCCACGCGGTGAGAATACTGATCGAGCCGCCTCCGGGGCGGCTTCCGTACCAAGTCCGCAGGCGTGCTCCTATGAAGGGGCCGAGCGCCCTCGCATCTGGGCGAATTCGACAACCTGCTCGCCGATCGTCTGCAGTTGCTGCGCTGCCGACTGATCGTCGGTGGTGGCATCGGAGGCGAACCGGGTCGCTTGTGCGTTGATCGTGGCACCGAGGGGAGTCGGCCAGCCTCGAAGCGCGTGCGTGACCTGTCTGATCTGCTGCAAGGTCGAGACCGTCGCCTGCCACCCGTAGGCGACGGCGATGCAGCCCACCGCACGACCGTGCAGATACGGCTGATCGTCCTCCCGCAGATCCTCGATGTAGTCGAGCGCGTTCTTGATCATCCCGCTGATGCCGCCGTGGTAGCCGGGGCTGGCGATCAGTAAGCCCTGTGCTCCGCGGATTGCTTCCACCACAGCGGTGGCCTGCTCCGTGCGGTCGTCGGATTCGGTGTCGTAGATCGGCAGCATCAAATCCCGGCCGGTGAAGTAGATGACTTGCGCACCAGCTGCCTCGGCGGCGCGCCCCGCAAGGCGCACGGCCATCTCGCTGGACGATCCCGGACGGGTACTGCCACCGATGGCGACGATCGTCACCTTCTTCTTGTCCGCGGAGTCACTGCTCACGGGTTCACTCGTCACGGGTTCACTCGTCATGATGAACCTTCCTCTAGGCGCCCGATGCGAAGTTCGCGTGCCACCTTCGCCAGGCGTGCACCCTGCGTACGCGCCGCCGTCACAGAGTCGTCGTCGGGAGCCGATCCACTGCGAGACACATATGAGGATCCGTAGGGATTACCCGTCGTCTTCAGAACGTGGCTGTCTGGATAGCCGAGCGGCATGATCAACGAACCCCAGTGGTAGCAGTGGTTGTTGATGGCGAGCACGGTGCTTTCGAGCCCACCATGTCCGGTGGATGCCGAGGTGAAGGCGGTGCAGACCTTGTCGAGCAATTCACCTTTCATCCACAAGCCACCGGTCGTGTCCAAGAACGCCTTGAGTTGGCTGGCGGGTCCACCGAAGCGGGTCGGCGATCCGATGGCGATTCCGTCTGCCCACGTCATGTCGTCCAAGGTGACTACTGGGTCGAGATCGGTTCGGCTCAAGTACTCCTGCCAGCGCGGGTTGCTGGCTATCGCTTCGGGCGGTGCGGTTTCGGCCACTCGGCGAGAGCGGACTTCGGCACCCGCATCTCGAGCCCCATCGGCGATGGCATGGGCCAGGGTCGCGACGTTGCCGGTTGCCGAGTAGTAAACAACCAGAATTCGAGGATTCACGGGTCAGCGGGTTCCCTGCAACGTCTGTGACGGGGAGCATCCGTAGCGTTCGCGGTACTGCGCGGCGAAGCGGCCGAGATGCGCGATTCCGCACGAGTGAGCCACGGTGGCTACCGTAGTGACGTGCGGGTCCGCTAGACGCAGTGAACGGTGGGCGGCATCCAGGCGAATCTCACGCAGCAAGTCCGTAGGTGTGTGTCCTGTCGCACTACGCACCGCTTCTTGCATGCGGCGGATGCTCACACCGACCACGCGCGCCATGTCGGTCAAGGTAACAGCAGATGCATGGTTCGCGATCAACCAGTCGATGAGGTCATCGACGCGAACATCGCCGGTGCCAACTCGTTGTGCGCGGTGCGCGGCGAGGAGGAAGGCGGTGAGCAACTGTTCTTCCAAGGCGTTCATCAGACCCTCGACGAGTGGCTGGGGGGTGTGATCCGGAAGGGTGGTTGCGAGGGACCAAATATTGCGACAAGCACGCTCCAGAAGCGGTGAATCCTCGAGTCCAGTGATGCTTTCGGGTGCCGCCATCGAGTCGTCGCCGAGGACCAGGGGTGCGTGTTCGGCCAGCCGGCCGGGGTCGCTGGCGACGACGAGTGCCCCCCGCCACGGATCCGGCCGCATCACGGTGCTGTCGCGCTGGGAGAGGAGGAATCCCGATGTGTGCGATTCCCCGGCGGGTCGTCGGCCCTCGCGAGCGTGCATCGGTCCCAGCGGAACCGTGGCGACGAGACGATCACCGGTGGCCGGGGCCTCGACCACCACGTCACCGCCGTAGCGCACGAAGACGAGGCGTGACGTGGCGAGGCAGAGTGCGCCGACCTCCCCCTGCAACCGGGATTGCGACGAGTGGACCTCGTGTGGTGTGGTTCGCGCCGCGACGGCGTCCCGAAGTACCGAGCTGCGAGAAGATTGCAACCGGCAGTCCATGAGAGAACCCACGGTCGCGTGTCCGGAAATCTCGGGCCTCCAGGGTCGGCAGACGACGAATGTACGCCTTGGGCACCAAGCCGTGGGTCCGATGCGGGTTATTGATGCGCGACGGGCGCGGCTTACCAAGTCCGTAGTATGTCGCCTTGTTGGCGATCGTCGAAAGTAAGCCATATAGAGTACCTCGCAACGATAGGGTTTGCCCGCGAAGGCTTGGAGGTAACTGATGGCAGGACCGATCCGCGTCATCGTGGCAAAGCCCGGGTTGGACGGGCACGACCGCGGTGCGAAGGTCATTGCGCGCGCGTTGCGAGATGCCGGCATCGAAGTGATCTACACCGGTTTGCACCAGACCCCGCAGCAAATCGTCGATGCGGCGCTGTCGGAGGACGCGGACTTCATCGGCATGAGCATCCTGTCCGGTGCGCATATGACTTTGTTCGCCGAGGTCATGGACCTCCTCGCCCGCAACGACGCCACCGACATCGTGGTCTTCGGCGGCGGCATCATCCCCGATGCCGACATCCCACAATTGCAGGAGTTGGGTGTGGCCAAGATCTTCACGCCGGGCACTCCCACCCATGAAGTCGTCGACTGGGTCAACGCTCGTGCTGCGGATCGTGCGTCCGCCAGCTGAGGACGACAAGGACCATCACTACCCCATCAATAAGCAAACGAATCAGTACGCAAGAAGGACGCCGGCGCTGCACGGGGTCACCGAATCACGAGGAGCATCGTGGATCTGTACGAATACCAGGCCAGGGAACTGTTCGTCCGGCACCAGGTACCCACCACCACTGGCGATGTGTGCGTCACGCCTGACGAGGCCGAGGCAATCGCTTCGCGCGTCGGCGGACCGGTGGTGGTCAAGGCCCAGGTGAAGACCGGTGGGCGCGGCAAGGCGGGCGGGGTGAAGCTCGCGGATGATCCTGCAGACGCACGCGCCAAGGCCGAAGCGATCTTGGGAATGGACATCAAGGGACACACCGTGCACCGGGTCCTGGTGGCCGAGGCGTCCGACATCGCTGAGGAGTACTACGTCTCCTTCCTGCTCGATCGCGCGAACCGCGCGTTCCTGGCGATGGCCAGCGTCGAGGGTGGTGTGGAGATCGAGGAAGTCGCCGCGAACAACCCCGATGCGCTGATCAAGATGCGCGTCGACGCTCTCGAGGGTGTTTCCCCGACCATGGCGCGACAGATCGTCGATGCTGCGGGTTTCCCTGAGGTGATCCGCTCACAGGTCGCCGACATCCTCGTCGATCTTTGGCGCACGATGGTCGAAGAGGACGCCACGCTGGTCGAGGTGAACCCACTCGTGCAGACCCCCGACGGCCGGGTGATCGCACTGGACGGCAAGGTCACGCTCGACGGCAACGCCGCTTACCGCCACCCCCATCACGAAGCACTCGTCGATCGGGAGGGGACCGACCCCATCGAGTTACGTGCAACCGACCTCGACCTGAACTACGTGAAGCTCGACGGATCCGTGGGGATCATCGGCAACGGCGCGGGTTTGGTCATGAGCACGCTGGACGTCGTGTCCTACGCGGGTGAGGAATTCGGGGGCGTGAAGCCCGCGAACTTCCTGGACATCGGTGGGGGTGCCTCGGCTGAGGTCATGGCGAACAGCCTGGACATCGTGCTGGGCGATCCGGACGTGCAGGCAGTCTTCGTGAACGTGTTCGGTGGCATCACGGCATGCGATGCCGTGGCCAACGGAATCGTGCAGGCCATCGCGATGCTCGAGCAGCGAGGGGAGTCTGTGACGAAGCCGATCGTGTGCCGGATCGACGGCAACAACGCGGAGGAGGGTCGGCGCATCCTGGATGAAGCCGAACACGATCTCATCGAACTCGTAGAGACCATGGACGATGCCGCACGCCGGGTTGCCGAACTGGCAGCTGCCGGCGCGGCCGGAAAGTAGGGATCCAGAACATGGCTATCTGGCTCGACTCAAACAGCAAGATCCTCGTGCAGGGTATGACCGGTTCCGAGGGCACCAAGCACACCCGCCGCATGGTCGCCAGCGGTGCTCAGGTGGTTGCCGGCGTGACCCCGGGCAAGGCCGGGCAGGACGTGGATGGCATCCCGATCTTCAACGACGTCGGGGCGGCGATGGAGCAAACCGGCGCCAACGTCTCGGTCGTATTCGTGCCACCGAAGTTCGCCAAGGGAGCGGTCGAGGAAGCCGTCGATGCCTCCATCCCACTGTGCGTGGTGATCACCGAAGGCATTCCAGTTCACGACACCGCGCAGTTTTTCCAGTACTCGCAGAACGCCGGAACGACGCGCATCATCGGACCGAACTGCCCGGGCATCATCAGCCCCGGACAGTCCAACGCGGGGATCATCCCGGCGGACATCACCCGTCCTGGACGTATCGGGTTGGTGTCGAAGTCCGGGACGCTGACTTACCAGATGATGTACGAACTTCGCGATATCGGTTTCTCCACGTGTGTGGGCATCGGCGGTGACCCGATCATCGGCACCACGCACATCGATTGCCTGGCAGCGTTCCAAGACGACCCGGACACCGACGCGATCGTGATGATCGGTGAGATCGGTGGCGATGCCGAAGAGCGTGCAGCCGCATTCATCGCAGACAACGTGACCAAGCCGGTCGTCGGCTATGTAGCCGGGTTCACCGCCCCCGAAGGCAAGACCATGGGTCACGCCGGTGCCATCGTCTCCGGCTCGGCGGGAACCGCGGCCGCGAAGCAGGAAGCCCTCGAGGCGGTGGGGGTCAAGGTCGGGCGCACGCCGAGCGCAACCGCTCGGTTGATGCGCGAGATCATGGGCGGCTAGACAACTGGTTGCCTACTGGTTGGTTCACCGTTTAGTCTGGGCTCGTGACGGCGGAAGCAACCTGGCTCGATGAGGCGACCCGCACCGTGGGTGCCTTCGATGCGAAAACCCACCTGTCGGAGATCTTGGCTCGGGCGGAATCGGGTGAGACGTTCACCATCACCAAGCGAGGCCGCCCGGTCGCGATGATCATTCCCGTCGTCGGTGCGCATGCAGATCGTCTGGCTCTGTGGGAACGCGTCGACCGTCGTCGGGAGAGTCTGCGTCAAGCGGGGAGGACCGTGACCCGAGCGGAGATTCGCGAAGCGATCGACGAAGGTCGCATGTGAATGCCCTTGTTCTCGACGCGTCCATGGCATTGGAATGGTTCTTTCCCTCTCCCGATGTCCGCGAGTCATCCGACGCTTTGGCCAAACGTGAATTGGCGAACGACGCTCCGTTGGTCGTCCCGCATATTTGGCGCTTCGAGATTTTGAACTTCCTGTCTCGTCAACGACGACTCGGAAAGCTCAGTGAAGGTGAGTCCGTTGCGATCGCCACCGACCTGCTCGGTCTGCCGTTAGCGATCGTCGATGAAGGCGATCCTGCAACCGTTCTCGCACTTGCCGCTGATCAGTCGCTGACCGCCTACGACGCCAGTTACCTGAGCGCGGCATTACAGGGAAACTGGGCGCTGCTGACTTTCGATCGAAACCTCGGCATGGCAGCCGAGCGGATGGGCGTGACGCTTGCCTGAAACCTGGGCGCCGCTGCTAGTCATCATCGTCGGCTTCGCGATCCTGCTGTACGGCTTCTCGAAGACGGCCATGCCCGTGGCCGGAGTTGTTGCGGGACCACTCTTGGCGGCGGCACTCGGTCCGACGGTCGCTGCCGGGTTCGCGGTACCGCTGCTGTTGCTCGGTGACCTGATGGGGTTGCTCTACTTCCGCCAGCACGCGAACTGGCGACTGATCGCGAAAATCGTGCCGGGGGTGCTGGTCGGGTTCGCGATCACCGCGCTGCTGTTCATGTTCGCCTCGACGAGCGTCATCGCTCGGGTTATCGGCGTACTCCTCCTCGTGTCCGTTGTTTTGGAGATCGTGCGTCGTCGTACTCGTACTTTCGAGGAAGCGGACGAGGTAAGCGATGAGACAACTGGCGTCCGACGGCTCGAAGCCGGCTTCTACGGAACGCTGACGGGTGTAACGACGATGGCGGCGAACGCCGGTGGCGCCACGATGACGCTCTATCTGGTGAAGATGCGGGTGCCGATGCTCGCGTTCATGGGAACGAGCGTGTGGTTCTTCTTCATCTTGAACCTCATCAAGGTCCCGCTGGTCGTCCCGCTGGGGTTGATCACCGAGCAGTCACTGATCGCGAACCTGTGGTTCGCGCCGGTCCTCATCGCGGGCGCCTTCATCGGGATCTTCACATTCCGGCGGATGAATCAGGTTTGGTTCGAGCGGATCGCCTTGGCGTTGAGTGCGGCAGCGAGCCTGTGGCTCGTCATCCGCGGCTGACCGACGAAGCACTGATCGTGTCGGTGCCTGGGGGAGTAGGCCGCTGCTGGCAATCTTGAGCGGTGAGTGCGCCTGCCGTCGAGCGACCCGAGTCGCCGGTGGCGCCGCCGGCGCTTCCGTGGCCACTTCGCATCGTCGCTGCGATCGGGCGGCTCTTGCTTTCCGTTCGGCGCGGGCTGCGACGAGCCTTTCGAAGCATCGGGCGGGGTCTTGAGTGGTTGGGCAGGTCACCCGTCATTGCCGGGCCTATCGCTGCTTTGTCCGTCGCCCTCGTTGGACTGATCGTCTTCGGGCTGGTTGTGGCCGGAGCCTGGTGGGGCGGTGTCGAATCCCCGGGTCCGTGGGATCAAGCCTTGTCCATCACCGGCAGCGTGTGGGTGATGGCCCACGGTGTGCCTTTGCGTTTCATGGGCGTCGACTACTCGCTCATCCCCTGGGGATTGGTGATCGTCCCGGGCTGGCTAGCGCACCAGGCAGGTCGGTGGCTCGGTGGCGTGGTCCGCCCGCGACGGTGGCGCACGCTCGCGCTCACCTGGTGCGTGCCGGTTCTCGTCGGAGCCGCTTTCGTGGCGGGCGTCTCGGTGGTGGCCGACATTCCCGACGTCCAAACCAGCGCCCGCAGGGCAGTTGTGATGGCACTCCTCGTCGGCCTCGTGGGCATCGGATCGGGGCTGTGGCGTGCGAGTGACCTACTGCGAGAGGAGATCGCCCGCATCCCTGCTGTTTTCCGTGTGATGGTGCGTTCGTCGTTCGTGGGCTTCGCCGCGCTCGTCGGATTCTCGGCACTCGTGCTGGCGATAGCCGCGGCGAACTCCTTCGGGGAGATCTCCGCAGTCTTCTCCGCACTCGAGCCCACGGTCTTCGATGCTGTAGTCCTGCTCGTGGTGAGCCTGGGCTACCTGCCGACACTCATCGGATGGTCGATGGGGTACGTCGTGGGTGCCGGTGTGAGCCTCGGCCCGGATGTGCTCGTCTCACCCTTCGTCGCCGCGATACCCCCGACCCCGTTGCCGGCATTCCCGCCACTGGCCGCGCTCCCGGAAGCGTCCGGTCCGGTGAGTTGGGCGCTACCCGCGCTGATCGTCCTCGCTGGCGCACTCATCGGCCTATCCATCTCGAGGCTGGCTGCCCGCGAAGGGCCGCTCATCCGGATCGCACTCGCCTTGATCTCCTCGACCATCGCCGCAGGTTGGATCTTCGTGTTCCTGTGGATCAGTTCGGGGAGCCTGGGTGATGGTCGACTCTCGGCCATAGGTCCCGATGCCGGTCTTGGCGCACTCCTGGCTGGGGTGGGATTCGTCATCGGCGCACTTCCCACCAGTGTCTTGCGCGCGCAGCGATCTCAGCATCGACCTCGGCAACGAGGTCCGCAGGGACGCTCGCGACGCCTGCGCTCGGTGCCCTCCGGAGTTGATGACGTAGGTAACGATGTGACGACCGATTCCGTGGTGACACCTGCGTGAACGGATCCGGATCAGAGCCAGCTCTCCAGGTGCGGCTGGCAGCGTCGTGGGCGCTCGCCACCTTCCGTCGCAATCTGCTGGCATTCGTCGCACTTGCCGCGATCGTCACTGCGGTCCAGTTCCTTCAACAGTTGAGCATCCAGCCGTTGAGTGATGTGGTCGACGAATGCGCGAACCCGCAGACCCCCGGCCAGCAGGCAGCGTGCGCCAACGCACTTGCTACACAGGTGCTGACATCCGGGACCTTGACCTTGGTGTTCGCGGTCCTGACCATCGTGGTCACGGTCGGAGTCCTACGTGCTGCGATTCGCGCGACGCTGGGGCAGGAACCCGGTTTCGACGCACTCTTGGACGGTCACAATCTCGGCAAGTACCTGCTGTTCCAGTTGGCCTACGCCCTTCTGGCTGGTTTCGGGTTCCTGCTGTTCGTCCTCCCGGGTCTGCTCGTGATCTTCTTCTTCCAACTCGGCCCGTTCTACGTTTTGGACCGCGGCATGCGGGTGGGACAGGCCTTCGCGGCTAGCACTCAGGCAATCCGACGAAATCTGCCGGCGGCGTTCGCCATGACGGTGCTGAACGCACTCGTGCTGCTGCTGGGAAGCGTCTTCTTCGGGTTGCTCACCTTGGTCCTCCTGCCGCTCGCCTCGCTGTTCACTGCGCACCTGTATCGGCAGTTCAACGATGAGGCGGTTATCGGCTGACCCGAGGTTCGCCCGCACTAGGCTCCACGTGTGCCGCGGATAGTCGTCCTTGCCTCGGGCACAGGCTCCCTGCTTCAGGCCCTCATCGATTCACCAGTACGCGATCACATCGTGGCCGTGGGTTCGGATGTGCCGGATGCTCAGGCGTTGGATCGGGCGCGACATGCGGCGATCCCCACCTTCGAGGTGCCCGTGGTCGGTGATCGCGCTGCCTGGAACGCTCGTCTGGCCGACAACCTCTCTATTTTCGCTCCCGACCTGATCGTATGTGCGGGATTCATGCGCATCATCGGCCCGGAGGTGATCGACGCCTATCGCGGAAGGATCATCAACTCCCATCCGGCTCTCCTTCCGTCATTTCCCGGGGCGCATGCCGTCAGCGACGCCTTGTCCTATGGAGTGAAGGTGACCGGCTGCACGGTCCATGTAGTCGATGCCGGTGTGGATACCGGACCGATCCTCGCCCAGCAGCCGGTCAGCGTGATGGACGACGACGACGAAAACTCGTTGCATGAACGCATCAAGCAGATAGAACGGGTCCTGTTGGTCGATGTTGTGGAGACGATCGTGGATCGCGGAATCACCGTTAAGGGAAGGGCGGTGGCCTTCGGATGAGCCACGCTGATGAGCGTCGAGGTGTGAAACGCGCGCTGGTGTCGGTCTACGACAAGTCAGGACTCATCGAGCTCGCTCGCGGGCTACACGAGGCGGGTGTGGAAATCGTCTCGACAGGAAGTACCGCAAAGGTCATCGCCGATTCCGGCGTGCCTGTCACTGCCGTGGGCGATGTCACAGGCTTTCCCGAATGCCTCGACGGTCGCGTCAAGACCTTGCACCCCGGGGTGCATGGCGGACTGTTGGCGGATCTGCGAAAACCCGACCATCGACGTCAGCTCACCGAGTTGGACATCAAGCCATTCGAATTGGTGATCGTCAATCTTTATCCGTTCACCGACACCGTTGCATCTGGCGCTGGGGTGGATGATTGCGTGGAGCAGATCGATATCGGTGGTCCGGCGATGGTGCGCGCATCAGCCAAGAACTACGCCAATGTTGCGGTGGTCGTGGATCCGCAGTGCTACTCCCAGGTGCTGGGCGCAGTTCGCGCTGGTGGATTCACGTTGGCTGAGCGCGCCGCCCTCGCTGCCGACGCCTTCTCGCATACCGCCACATACGACACCGCGGTTGCCACCTGGATGGCCGGCGAAGTGGTTGAGCGTGGCGAGGAATTCCCCACGTGGGTGGGCGCGTCGTGGTCGCGTCGTGACGTCCTGCGTTATGGCGAGAATCCGCATCAGTCGGCTGCCGTCTACGTCTCGCATACACATGAGCCGGGAGTGGCGTCCGCTGAACAGTTGCACGGCAAGCAGATGAGCTATAACAACTTCGTCGATGCAGATGCCGCGCGCCGCGCCGCGTTCGATTTCATCGAACCGGCAGTCGCGATCATCAAGCACGCGAATCCCTGCGGTATCGCGATCGGGATCGACACCGAAGAGGCTTACCGCAAGGCTTTCGCGACCGATCCGGTCTCCGCCTTCGGTGGTGTGGTTGCGGTGAACCGCGCGGTCTCGGCTGAGTTGGCCTCCGCCATGTCGGAGGTGTTCACCGAGGTGATCATCGCGCCCGATTACGACGACGATGCCCTCGAGATTCTCAAGGAGAAGAAGAATCTGCGCATCCTTCGAGTTGCCGGTCCGCACCCGGGACGTCGTCATGAGGGGCGCACCATCTCCGGCGGCATGCTGCTGCAGTCCATCGATGATGTCGCGGATGCAGGTGACGACCCTGGTACGTGGCAACTCGTGAGTGGTGAGCCCGCCGACGGGGCAACGCTGCGCGACCTCGAATTCGCGTGGACTGCTTGCCGCTCGGTGAAGTCGAATGCCATCTTGTTGGCGAGCACCGGTGCAGCCGTGGGCATCGGGATGGGACAAGTGAATCGCGTGGACTCGGCCCGGCTTGCAGTCGATCGCGCTGGCGAGCGAGCGGCTGGGTCGGTCGCTGCTTCCGATGCCTTCTTCCCGTTCGCCGATGGGCTCCAAGTGCTGATCGATGGTGGCGTGCGAGCGGTGGTGCAGCCGGGTGGATCGGTTCGCGATGAGGAAGTGATCGAGGCCGCGACTGCCGCTGGCATCACGATGTATTTCACAGGTACCCGTCATTTCTTCCACTGACGCGCCGGTCGCACGAGCGCTGCCGTGGGCTGCGGCTTTCTCTGTAGGCGTCATGGTCGCCACGCAGGCACGCATCAACGGCCAGTTGGCGGTGGAAATCGGCAGTGGTCTGGACGCGGCCACCATAAGTTTCAGCACCGGTCTGGTGGTCGTGATCATCCTGCTGGGAAGCACGCCGTCCGGACGTGCCGGGGTCCACGCGCTCGTACGTGCCGTGCGCGAACGTTCATTGGCACCCTGGCAGATGATCGGTGGATTCCTCGGCGCGTATTTCGTGTGGGCACAGAGTCTGGCTGTGCCGTTGATCGGCGTGGCCCTGTTCACCGTTGCGGTCGTTGCCGGTCAGACGGCGAATTCGCTGGTGGTCGATCGGCTGGGATTGACACCGCTCGGAGTCCTGAGGATCACCCCACCACGTTTCTTCGCTGCGGCGATCGGCTTGAGTGCCGTGGTGGTCGCCGTCCTTCCCCGGTTGACCGGGACTTCCTTCGCATTGTGGGCCCTGGCTGCATCCGTAGTGGCTGGCGGACTGATTGCGGTGCAGCAGGCCATCAACGGACGCGTAGCACGGGCAACCAGCAGCTCGTGGACGGCGACCGGTCTCAACTTCGCCCTCGGTGCGCTGGCCTTGAGCCTCGCGGTTGCCGCGGTGTCCCTCCTCGGGCAGCCTTTCCCCTTCTCTTCCCTCCCCAGTTCACCGTGGCTCTACCTCGGCGGCCCGATCGGTGTGGCATTCATAGCTGCCGCTGCCTGGGTTGTGCCGATATTGGGCGTGCTTCGGTTCGGACTGATCTCGATCTCCGGGCAGCTGACCGGAGCCGTCGTGTGGGATCTCATTGCGCCCACACCAGGCTCGCAGGTTTCGATGAACATCATCCTCGGAGTGATTCTGGCCTTCGTGGCCGTTGTAGTGTCCGCACGACGATGATCCACGACAGGTAAGCGACGATATGGGGGAGTGAGGCTGCCCGTGACTGCAGTAGTGCTCGATGGCAAGAAACACGCCACCGACGTCAAGGAACAGTTACGGCTTCGTGTGGAGGAACTCGCCCGGCACGGTGTGCGCCCAGGTCTGGGAACGGTGCTGGTTGGAGATGATCCCGGATCGCACGCCTACGTCGGTGGCAAGCACAAGGACTGCGCTGAAGTGGGTATCGCCTCCATCCGCGTCGATCTTCCCGAGAACACCACGCAAGCCGAACTCGAAGCCGAGATCGTGCGGCTGAACGACGATCCGGCCGTCACCGGCTACATAGTGCAACTACCCCTGCCCAAACACCTGGATGCCAATCGAGTCCTGGAACTTATGGATCCGGCCAAGGACGCCGACGGACTGCATCCGATGAACCTCGGGCGGCTGGTGCTGGGTATCGAGGCGCCATTGCCATGCACTCCCCGAGGGATCGTCGAACTCCTTCGCGCGTACCAGGTGCCGATCGATGGTGCGCACGCCGTAGTGATCGGTCGCGGCGTGACCGTTGGACGCCCATTGGGGCTGCTGCTGACTCGTCGCAGCGAGAACGCGACCGTCACTTTGTGCCATACCGGCACGCGCGATATCTCTGCTGAGATCGCTCGAGCCGACATCGTCGTTGCGGCTGCCGGAGTTCCCGCGATGGTCACCGCGGCCACAGTGAAGCCAGGTGCCGCAGTGCTGGATGTGGGCATCACCCGCACGGACGTCGGGCTGGTGGGCGATGTCGCCAAGGACGTCGCAGATGTCGCGGGTTGGGTTGCCCCGATGCCGGGAGGCACCGGGCCCATGACCCGGGCGATGCTCTTGGCCAATGTGGTGGAAGCGGCGGAACGTTCGCTCCGATGACGAACTCAGACAACCCCGACAACGTTCGCGACCTGCGATCGCGTGGTTGGTGGCGGCAGTGGCCGATCCTGGTGGTCCTACTCGGAGTGGTCGTAGCCCTGGTGCTCGTCGCACTCGATTACTTCCGGCGCGGGTCCGTCGTACTCGCGGGAAGTGTGTTGCTGGCCGCATTCCTTCGGTTGTTACTGCCCGACCGCGAGGCGGGATTGCTTGCAGTTCGCTCCCGACGTGTGGACGTCGCGATCTTGGGTGTGATGGGGGCATTGTTGGCGATCTTCGCGTTCTGGGTGCCGCCACCCCGCTGACCCAGTGCCATTGCGGCCCGCTCGCCGCTCACCCAGGGCTCCCGGGGCTCGCTCGCCGCTCACCCAGGGCTCCCGGGGCTCGCTCGCCGCTCACCCAGGGCTCC
>CAZQRR010000005.1:0-19050 GCA_964595675.1 uncultured Rubrivirga sp.
CTTCTTGCTCGCTGTCGACTTCTGGGTGCTCGCCTTCTTGGCAGCGGTCTTCTTCTTGGGTGTCTCGGTCATGATGCGTCCTTCGCTTCGTGAGCGTTCGGGTTCTCCGCGCGCTCGTCTCGTGTTCGTTCGGCGGAGGCGTTCTCCGCTTGGAATGCGGCATAGATCTGCAGCAACGTGGTGCGCTGTCGCTCGGACAAGGTGGCGTCTGCCGCGATGGCGGTGGTGACCGCCTCATCACCTGCCCGTTCGTCGAGGATCCCGGCGCGTACGTACAGCGTCTCGGCGGAGATGCGCAGACCTTGGGCGATGCGCCCCAAAATCTCCGCACTGGGCTTGCGCAACCCACGCTCCACCTGGCTGAGATAGGGGTTGGATACCTCCGCCGCCTTCGCCAGTTGGCGAAGGGACATCTGGGCCTGATCTCGCTGCTCGCGGATGAAGTCGCCGATCCCTTCGATACGTGCCATCCCCCGAGTATGGCCCAATGTGCTTGCAAATGCAAGCGCGGGTGCTTGCTCAAGCGAACAAGGCGATCTGCGACGGACTACCAGACCAAGGCCCCCACGAGAATCACGCACCCGGCCAGGCCCAGATAAGGGGTGGTGAGAAGCATCAATCCGCCCAGGCCTCGGCCCCTCTCCAGTCGCATCGCGGCCACGTGGGAGATGGCGTAGTAGGTCAAGATCATCGCAGCCGAGATACCCAACGCCAGGGTCAATCCGCCGAAGGCGACCAAAACGGCCGCGCCCAGGGCGGCCGCGATCTCGGCTCGGTAGGGAACTTTCACCGTTCGGCCGACCGCAACAAAGAAACCCGGAGCATCACCGGCATCGGCCATTGCGAACACGGTGCGACCAACGCCGGCGATCAAGCTGAGAAGTACCGCACCGGCGGCCAGCACCGCCGCCACGGTTACCGTGATCGGCAACCACTCGGGCACAACCGATGTAGCTATATCGGTCAACGCAGCGGGGCCGATAACCACACCACCCCGCACTGCACTCAGCACGACGAAGGCGATCAACAGATACAAGGCCAGCACGATCGCAAACGAGATCGCGACCGCGCGCGGAATCACGCGGATTGGGTTCCGCACTTCTTCACCTAGAACGGTAATGCGTGCGTACCCGGCAAACGCCACGAAGACAAGCGCACTCGCTGCAAGTAAGCCTTGTGCATCAGCGTCGACAATCAAGACTGAAGCAGACGACGCATCGGCCTTGTCGATGTTCACGAACGCAAACCCAGCGAAGACGATGAGCGTGATGATGACCAGAGTCACCATCACCCCCGCAATTCGCGTCGAGCGGACCACTCCGCGCAGATTGAGCGCCAGGAGTGCGGCAATGGCAAAGATTCCAACCGCAGTGCTGCGCTCTGGCCATAGATACAACCCGATCGTCAGCGCAGCAGCTGATGCCGACGCCGTCTTCCCGATGATGAAGACCGAACCTGCGAGTACTCCGGCAGGTCGCCCGAGTTTGACGCGGCCGTACGCGTAAACGCCACCGGCCTGCGGGTAGCGCGCAGCTAGGCGGGCGGTGGACGTCGCGTTCAGTGCGGCGACCGCACCTGCGATCACGACCGCAAGGACCAACCATGCGCCCGCTCGCTGTAGTGCCGGCTGCCAGACCGCAAACACCCCCGTGCCGACCATGGCACTGACACCCACCACCACGGCACTGCCCAGCCCAAGTGAACGCGTGAGCCGACTGGATGGCTCGGAATCCGGATCCGGCGAGCTGGACACGCACCGAACGTAGGGCCCAGTGATGGACGGCGGGTGAAGTGGCACGCTGTTCCCGTGCGAGCGATTCTGCAGCGGGCCCGCGATGCTCGCGTGAGCGTGGACGGGGAGGTCGTCGGTTCCTTCGCCGGTCCGGGCATCGTGCTACTGGTGGGCGTGACCCACGATGACGACGAATCCACCGCCGCGAGCATCGCCGACAAGGTCTACGGGTTACGCATCTTCGAACACCGTCATGCGCAGGACCTCGCGTGCCTGCCGCCCTCGGCGCCTCGTGAAGTCTCTGCTCGTGATCTCGGCCTACCGGTGCTCGTGATCAGCCAGTTCACGCTCTACGCCGAGACGAAGAAGGGTCGTCGTCCCACCTGGGATCGCGCGGCTCCCGGACCCGTGGCTGAACCGATGGTCGAGGCCGTTGCTGAAGCACTTCGTGGTTTCGGTGCCCACGTTGCTACCGGAAGGTTCGGAGCGGATATGCAGGTGACCTTCACGAACGACGGCCCGATGACCGTGATCCTCGACGCTTGAGAACCGCGTGTGAGATCCGCGTGTGAGATCCGGGGATGGGATCGAATGCCGCCGGTCAACTGAGAACAACGGGCGTCTGGCTGGCCCGCATCACGCCATCCGGGGTCACCACATCGAGATCGGCGTCCAGCGGCACGGATCTCTTGATCACGATGGTGGCGATCGGACCGAGCTCGAAGTGCTGAGCACCGGAAGCGACCCAACCGACGTCCTTGCCGTTCCATTGAACCACCGATCCGTGCGCGGGAGCGGTGTCCACGGAGCCATCGAGGTGGACTAGCGCGAGTCTGCGCGGCGGGTGGCCGAGGTTGTGGACCCGGGCAACTGCCTCCTGCCCGCGATAGCAGCCCTTGGCCAAGTGCACGCCAGGACCGATCCACCCCACTTCATGCGGCAGGGTGCGGTGGTCGGTTTCGAAACCAAGTCGCGGAACTGCTGCGGCAACACGCAATGCATTCCACGCCCAGGTTCCCGCCAGCGATGACCAACCGGCGAGTCGGGCCGGGACCTGTTCTCGCGGGATGATCACCTCGCGTCCATCGAAAGTATCCGGACGCTTCGGCACGTACTTGTCCGCGCCGCCGCCCTTATCCGATCCAGCATCGACCACACCGGTGCCGGCGTAGTCCACCGGCACCAGCCAGGTGGGGTACTGCGGATCGATGGCATGGACCGGCTCCCACACCACCGCGTACTTCCCGGACTCATCGACTATCTCCACGCGGGTCATGAACTTCATCGATTCCAGATACCCGGTCAGATCCGAAGCAGAGCCCGGAGCGCAGATGATCCAGGCGGAGTAGTCGTCGTCGACGATATGCAGTTCGTGTTCCACGTGTCCGTGCGGGCTCAAGATCAACGCCAGACTCGACGATCCGGGGAGTAGTCCCTCGAGGTGCTGCGTGGTCAGGCTGTGCAACCAGCTCAGGCGATCCGGTCCGGTGACACGGACCACGCCGAAGTGCGAGAGATCGACCGCTGCCGCGCCTTGCTTCAGGGCACGCTGTTCACGAAGTGGATCGCCGTAGTGCCACGGCACACCCTCGTCGAGGTCACCTTCCGGAGCGGAAACGGCGGTCACTGATCACAGCTCGTCGTCGACGTCGAGGGTCGATCGGGGTTTGCCGGTGCATGCTGCACAGCGTCCGTGGATCGAAACATGCGAGATGTCGGTGTGGAATCCGTATGTTTCACGCAGGTCACCGGTGAAGGCATCGGCCACGGCGGCGGGGACGCTCTGCACATCACCGCAGGAGTCGCACACTAAGTGGATGTGCACGTGTTCATCCACGGCGTGATACGTGGGCGCGCCATGGCCGATGTGCGCGTGAGTGACGAGTCCAACAGCTTCGAGAACCTCCAACGTCCGGTAGACGGTCGAGAGGTTCACCCCCGAAGCGGTGTGTTGCACCTCGACCAAGATCTCCTCGGGCGTTCCGTGGCGCAACGTCTCGACTGCTTCAAGGACCAACTGCCGCTGCGGGGTGATGCGAAAGCCGTGCTCGCGGAGTCGCTTCTCCCAATCCTCGGCCATCGTCAATCCTTCGCAGGTTGCTCATCGGTCGAATCACCGACGGCAACATCCTCGCGGACGAGCGAAGCAGCCAGGTGATTCTGCAGTGGCTCACCCATAGCCGCCATGTCGAAGGTCCACAGCAATTTGCCCTCGACGAGGCCGTAGAGCCGCTCGCCTTGCGTGTACTCCTTGGCGCTTTGCGTCCGCATCACGGCATCGGTGCGCAGCGTGGCTCGGGCTCCGGTTATCGCCGCGTTCTCCAGACCCGTGACCTCGACCGATCCGTACCAGATCTCCGCGAAGCCCGTCGGGTGGTCCAGGGTCATCTCGATGCCGTTCTCGGGCCTCGGCCGCCAGAAGCCCGCCTCGGTGGCGAGGGGACGGACCTGGTTTCCGTCGTCGTCCAGCAGCCAACTGCGCGACCAATAGGACAAGAATGGGCGTCCGTCGGTGGAGAACGAGACTTCCTGTCCGAACCGGAAATCATCGATGGTCGGGTATTGGCCGGTGCCCACCCCAACCCAGCGACCGATCAGCCAGGACAGGTGCGCCAATTCATCCGGCACGCCCGCGGCCATGCCTAACTCTGGCCTTTGAACAGTTTGTAGACGACGTAGAAGGAGAACCAACCAGCCGCCGCAATGGCGATCACGAGCAGACCGGTGTAGAAGATCTCGAGCATGGACGGCAATCTACCGGCTCATGGTCGAGGTGCGAGCACCTGCGCCAAGGCAGCGAGAACGTCGGCGGTTCGGGGTTGCCCAGTAGCTCGCCGAACCTCATTGCCGTCGGCATCCAAGAAGACGACGGTGGGCGTTGACTCGACTCCCCAGGCGCGCGTCGTCTCCAACTCCTCGTCGGCATCGATATCGATGATCTCGATGCCATCGACCGTTGTCACGAGGTCCTCCACCACATGGTGCAACGTTCGCCTCGTTGCTCGGCACGGTTGGCAGAAGGCGCTGGAGAATTGCACGATCGTGGCATTCGCGCCCACGCTCGAACCATCAGGAAGTTGGCCGGCTCGACTGACGGAACTCATGCGCCGAGTAATCCGCTGGCCCACTTTCCGATGCGATCCATCGTCTGGATGTCCACCGTGGATTCGGCGTGCGCGAAACCGGGCACGATGATCACTTCGGCTTTGGAGTTCGATGCTTCCTCTGCGGCTCGCTCGATGACCCGAGCGTGCTCCACCGGAAAGTAGTGATCGATATCTCCGTGAACCACCAATAGCGGGAACTCCCCCATCCGACGCACGCTTTCACTGGGAGACCACGGCGGCGGATCCGGCCACGGTGTGGACGTCAAGCGAACACCACGCGAACGTAGCAACGCACGGCCAGCTGGATTCTCGATCAAGCGATGGACCAGTCGCATCACCTTGGTGCCGCGATAAAACCAGAACCCCGGCGCACTCACACTCACGACAGCGTCCGGGCGGTGCTCGGGGATGTGCACGCTGCCGGGAGCCAATGCGCCCTGACGCAGCACTACCGATCCACCCATTGAGAAGCCGACGGTCACTACCGAGCGTGCGTCCGTGTGCGTACGCACATGACCCACGGCCGCATCAACGTCGAGGACTTCGTCCATCCCCACCGTGCACAAGCCGGTGGACTGACCGTGGCCCCGCTGGTCGATGGCCAGGACATCGCCGAATCGCGACAGATGTGCTTGCACCGCCTGCACACGTGGTTCCCGCCAACTTCCGGTGAAGCCATGTGCCAGCACGAAGGACAGTCCCGGGGTCGCTCCGCGGCGTCCGGGAACCCAGCCGGCGCTCAGGGTCTCTCCATCGACCGTTCTCAGCGAGGTCTCCCGGGGACGGAAATCGGCCGGGGGTAGGTCCAGCGCGAACTCGGACTTCTTGTGGGTCAGCGCCATGCGCCCATTCTTCCCCACCAGCCGACCCCGTACCCTGGCCCCTTCGATCCTGTGTGCACTAAGCGGGATGACCGGTCAGATCGATCACGGCAGGGAGGTGGCCATGCGGCTGATCCTGCTGACCCGGGCCATGGAGTCCTCAGCCGAAGTACTCCCCTCGCTGGCACTGCTCGCCCACCACGTGCGCATCATGGCCGCCGAGCCGACCGCACTCCTCGCCGCACCCGAGGCCGATGCCCTGCTGGTGGACGGACGTCGCGATCTGCCCGCCGTGCGCGGACTGACCCGACTGCTGCGTCAAACCGGCGTGGGGATACCGGTGATCGTGGTCACCACCGAAGGTGGCCTGCCCGCGATCCAATGGGACTGGGGAATGGACGAGATCCTGCTCGACACCACATCGCCAGCCGAACTCGAAGCACGACTGCGGCTCGCGGTGTCGCGCAACGGCCAAGCCGCAGGTTCTGTCGAATCAGAACCTGAGGAGATCCGATCGGGCGATCTGCACATCGACGAAGCCAGTTACGCAGCCAAGCTGCGCGGTCGCACCTTGGATTTGACCTTCAAGGAATTCGAGTTGCTGAAGTTCCTGGCGCATCACCCTGGACGAGTGTTCACCCGAGCAGTCCTACTACAAGAGGTCTGGGGCTACGACTACTTCGGAGGAACGCGCACGGTGGACGTCCACGTGCGCCGACTGCGCGCGAAGTTGGGACCGGAGTACGAGGCATTGATCGGTACCGTGCGCAACGTCGGCTACCGCTTCGTGCCCGAGCGTGCCGATTCCCAGACGATCGCGACGCTCGATGACTCGGTTCACGCCGACGTCACCGAACAGGCCTAGGGAAACCGGCTCGCCGCTATGAGCCGTCTTTCGCTCTCCGCCTTCGATCACCTCGATCACGCGCAGGTCCATGACCTGCAACATCTGCTCTCAGCGGCCACGGAAACCGATGGTGTGCGCCCACTCAGTGAGCACGTGTGGTTGCACGTCGTCAACGGTGGCGACGAGAAAGCTCGTCATCTCTTCGCGCGTAACAACACTGGGAAACTCGTTGGATACGCGCACCTGGACACAACCGATGAGGTCGATGGTCCGAGCGCGGAACTGGTGGTACATCCGGATTTCCGTCAGCAGGGGATCGGACATGAACTCGTCACCTCACTACTCGAGGCAACGAATGGGCGTTTGCGTCTATGGGCTCATGGCGAGCACATCGCCGCAACCAAACTCGCGCAATCACTCGGCTTCGAACGCCATCGAACGTTGTGGCAGATGCGGCGATCACTGCACGCGTCATTGCCGGAAGCGCGCTTTCCATCCGGCATCGAAGTTGCGCCCTTCAAGGTCGGTGAAGACGAGGCGTCCGTACTGGCACTGAACGCCCAGGCTTTCGCGAACCTTCCCGACCAAGGCTCGTGGACCATCGACGATCTGCGGCTGCGGCTACGCGAGGACTGGTTCGACCCCTCGGGCTTCCTATTGGCATGGGACGACGAGCACGCGCTTGCGGGTTTCCACTGGACCAAGGTGCACGGGGCGCACCGGCATCCGCACGACCAGCACACCCAGGACACGCATCGGCACGGCCCGCACACCCACGAGTTGATCGGCGAGGTGTACGTCCTGGCCGTCGCTCCGCAGTGGCAGGGCAGTGGCTTGGGCCGCGCGCTCACCCTGGCCGGATTGCACCACCTTCGCCGACTCGGCTTGGACCAGGTCATGCTGTTCGTCGACGCCTCGAACCTGGCTGCGATCAGGCTGTACGAATCCCTGGGGTTCGCGCGGTGGGACACCGACGTGATGTACCGGACCGGGTCTACCGCGTAGACCCGTTGCCAACCCACCACCGGCAACCCCGCCCACGGAACCCCGTCCGGTCATCCAACGGCCGAAAGTCGTTCACGTGACTGTGGCACGATCGGAGCATGACTGCTCAGGACTTCTCCGATACCAGCGCGCTGCCGCCGGTTTCTGAGGATGCCGTCGGACTGCTAGCGAGCGTGGACGAGGACCTGCCCGCCGACCGTTTCTTGGATCGGGAACTGTCCTGGCTGGCGTTCAACCAGCGGGTACTCGAACTCAGCCAAGACCCCACCCTTCCCCTCCTGGACCGAACGAAGTTCCTGGCCATCTTCGCCAGCAACCTCGACGAGTTCTTCATGGTCCGAGTCGCGGGTCTGAAGCGTCGTATCGCTACCGGCATCGCGGTTCGCTCCGCGAGCGGCTACACACCCCGTGAGGTTCTCGAGTCGATCTGGGCTCGGGCGTACGAACTCCAACTGCGGCAAGCCGAGATCTTCAGTCATGAGATCCGCCCGGCGCTCGAAGCCGAGGGGATCGACCTGCTTCATTGGGATGAACTGACACCTGCTGAGAAGACCGACATGGATCGGTTCTTCGACGACAAGGTCTTCCCGATCCTCACGCCACTCGCCGTGGATCCATCGCACCCCTTCCCGTATATCAGCGGGCTCTCCTTGAACCTCGCGGTAGTGGTCAGGAATCCGACCACGGGCAACGAGCTGTTCGCCCGCGTCAAGGTGCCCCCATTGCTTCCGCGATTCATCGAGGTCGGCCCCCAGCGTTACGTTCCGCTCGAGGACGTGATCGCCGCGCACCTAGACGAACTCTTCCCGGGAATGGAGATCTGCCAGCACCACGCGTTTCGAGTCACCCGCAACGAGGACGTCGAGGTCGAAGAGGACGACGCCGAGAACCTGCTCAAGGCGCTCGAACGGGAACTGGTGCGTCGCCGCTTCGGACCACCTGTCCGCCTCGAGGTCGAAGAGACCATCGATGCCCACGTCCTCGAACTCCTGGTCAGCGAACTCGACGTATCCGAGCAGGAAGTGTTCCGACTTCCCGGCCCGCTCGACATGACCGGGCTTTGGACGATCGTCGGTCTGGATCGCGACGACCTCAAGCAGCGTCGCTTCGTACCCAAGACCTCACGACAGCTCAGTGAAGTCGAGAGCGCGAAGGCCCCGGACATCTTGTCGATAGTCCGCGAACGCGACGTTCTCCTGCACCATCCCTACGACTCCTTCTCGACTAGCGTGCAGTTGTTTCTGGAGCAGGCGGCCGTAGATCCGAATGTCCTGGCGATCAAGCAGACCCTCTATCGCACCTCTGGTGACTCACCGATCGTCGTCGCACTCATCCGCGCTGCCGAGGAGGGCAAGCAGGTCCTCGCCCTGGTCGAGATCAAGGCTCGATTCGACGAGCAGAACAACATCGAATGGGCACGAAAACTCGAGCAGGCGGGCGTCCACGTGGTGTACGGACTCGTCGGGCTCAAGACCCACAGCAAACTTTCGATGGTGGTTCGCAACGACGGCGATCAACTCCGCCGCTACTGCCACATCGGCACCGGCAACTACCACCCCAAGACCGCTCGTCTGTACGAGGACTTCGGATTGCTCACGTCCAATCCGGACGTGGGCGAGGACGTCTCGAATCTGTTCAATGTGCTCTCGGGCTACTCCCGCAACACCGAGTACAAGCGCTTCCTCGTCGCGCCTCATTCGGTGCGGGCCGGGTTGATCGAGAGAATCGACCGAGAGATCGCCCATCAGGTCGCCGGGCGACCCGCCGGAATCCGATTCAAGTGCAACGCCCTGGTCGATGAGGAACTCATCGACGCGTTGTACAGCGCCTCGAGTGCCGGGGTTCCGGTTGAGATCTGGGTTCGAGGTATCTGCGCACTGCGTCCGGGGATGCCGGGTATCAGCGACACGATTCGAGTCCGCAGCATCCTTGGCCGATTCCTGGAGCACTCGCGGGCCTACTGCTTCACCAACGGTGGGAACCACTCGGTGTGGATCGGCTCAGCCGACCTGATGCATCGCAACCTCGATCGTCGGGTCGAGACATTGGTGAGTTTGGCTGACCCCGAGCAGATAGCAGAGGTCTACGACCTGTTCGATCTCGCATTCGCCGAGGACACTACGGCGTGGGATCTCGATGTGAACGGCCAATGGCATCACCGACTCACTGAGCCCGGCAGACCCCTGCGAGATCTCCAGGAGTACCTCATCGGGCTCAAGAGCAAGCGCGTCAGTGCGCTGGGAAGCGCGTGAACGGCACCACCGAGCACCGGGAAGTCGAGTTCAAGTTTCGGATTCCTGCGAACGTCGAGATCGATGTCGACTCCCTATTGCAGCGATTCCACGCACGGATCGACCGGCAGACCGCACGATCGATGTCGGCCACCTACTTCGACACAACCTCCCTCAGCCTGCTGCGGTGGGGTGTGACCCTGCGCCATCGCACGGGCGGCGGCGACGACGGCTGGCACATGAAGGTCCCAGCTGACCCTTCTGGTGATTCGACCGCGCGCGATGAGATCCGGATCGACAAACCACCGGGGTTCGTGCCAACCGAACTCGTCTCGATCGCAGCTCCACTCGTGCGTCGGCAGGAACTCGCGCCGGTGGCACACGTGAATACCGAACGCACGCCTTATGTACTCAATGACGATGACGGGAATGCACTCCTCGAGGTTGTCGACGATCGGGTCGATGTGAGTCCACCCGGAGCTACATCTTCGAACACATTCCGCGAGGTCGAGGTGGAACTGCTCGGCGACTCCCCCGAATCGATTCAGCTAGCAAAGATCATCGGTGACGAACTCCGCCGAGCCGGGGCCGTGAGCAGTTCGGTGAGCAAGGCCGCTCAAGCGCTGGGGACGCGTGCCGGCGATCCGCCGGATGTCCCGCTGCTGGATTACCCCGACATCGACGGCCCCGCCGTGGACGCACTCCAAGCGATTTTCAGTCGTTACGTCCGCGATCTGCTCATCGCCGATGTTGCAGTCCGGCGCGATCTTCCCGACTCGGTCCATCAGATGCGGGTGGCCTGTCGACGAATACGCAGCGCGCTCAAGACCTTTCGACCTCTACTCGATGATCACGCAACGGGATTCCTGCGCGAGGAGTTGTCCTGGCTTGCGGCGGAACTGGGACAGATCCGTGATACCGAAGTCCAACTCCAATCCCTCTCAGCTCGCATCGAAGACGCCGACGCCCGCGCTTTCGTTATCGATCAACTTGGCCAACGGCTGCGTGCCGCGCGCTCGAGCGCACTGGCTGCCCTTCGCAGCGATCGTCACGACTTCCTGCTCGACGACCTGGTGCTTCTCGTCGCCGAGCCACCCGTAGGCGCGCGTGCTTTCGAGCCGGCCGGGAAGGCGCTAGCGACATGCGTGCGTCGGCCGTGGCGGCGACTCAAGAACTCGGTCGCTCAAGCGAAAGCCGGTGGGCCCGTCGATTCCTGGCACCGTGTCCGCATCAATGCCAAGCAGGCACGCTACGCAGTCGAGGCAGTGGCACCGATCCTCGGCGGTGGCTATCGGCAATTGGGAAAATCCCTGGCATGGGTCACGGACACACTCGGTTCTAGGCAAGATGCATCTGTGGCCATCCGAACCCTCGAGGAACTTGCGCGGGTCGCACCTGCCCAGATCGCCTTCTACCTCGGCGCGCAGGCGGCTCACTCAGAGGTCACCGGAAACGACGATGTCCAAGCGTTCGTCCGTCGATGGCCGACGATCGCCGCTCAGGCTCGCGGGATCGGACTGCACTGATGGCTAAGGGCACCGGCACCGGCACCGGTGGCGGCAACAACGACGTCAGCGACGACGTCATCCGCGCTGCTGGCGTCGTGGTCTTCCACCCGGAGGCCAACCCCGAGCCGCGCTTCCTGGCCGTTCATCGACCGCACCGAGAGGACTGGTCCCTTCCCAAGGGCAAAGTCGAAGGAGGGGAGACCCTGCCATGCGCAGCGGTTCGAGAGTGCGATGAGGAGACCGGTTACCAGATCTCGCTGTCAGCTCGGCTGCCGAGCCTGCGCTACCAAGCCGCGGGGCAGAGCAAGATCGTCGACTACTGGATCGGTCACGTCCGCGGTGATGAGGGCTTCGCTCCGGATGAGGAAGTGGACGAGATCACCTGGGTCCCGCTCTCCAAGGCGAAGGAGTTCCTGACCTACCCCGACGATGCCGAGGTGGTCCAGGTCGCAGCGCGGGCACCGGCCACCACGCCGCTCATCATCCTGAGGCATGCGAAGGCAATGAAGCGTGCCGACTTCGACGGTAAGGACGATGCCGAGCGACCGTTGTCCGGGCGAGGACGCGGGGAGGCCAAAAGGCTTACCGATGTGCTGGACGCATTCGGTGTCCGACGGGTGCACTCATCGCCTTTCAAACGCTGCTTGTCCACCGTGACCCGCTACGCGAAGTCGATCGGTGTGGATGTTGAGCTCGAACCGGCATTCAGTGAGTTCGACCACGATTCCGATCCTGCTGCGACCAAAGCGCGAACAGTCGAGTTACTGCAACAGATCGAACCCACCGTGGTCTGCACCCACCGACCGGTGATCCCATCGGTGTTCTCCGCCCTCATGGCGGGTCTGGATCTCACTGCCGAGGAGACGAGGAAAGACCCGGCTTGGGACACCCGCCTGGCTCCCGGCGGGATGGTGGTCATCCACCGCGAGTGGACCCCGGATGGTCCGCGGGCCTACGCGGTGGAGCAACACCACCTGCCGCGCTCATAGAAAGCGCCGAGTATCAGTCCGCCCGCACACCTATGTAGGCAACCGATCGCACCGACTTCCCGTTCGGACGGGTCACAATGACCCGAACTGCACACAGACCAGGCGCCTTGGCCCGCACTCCGCGAGGATCGGCGACGGAACCTACGCGAGCGCACCGGTCACGTGAAGCGCGTTGCACAACGAGCCGGATGTCGTCACGTGCTCTGGTCGCAAGACCCGACCAGCGGGCCAACCGTCGCGGCTTGATCACAACATCGACGGACGCCACACCATCGACACTCACCGCTTGCACCGGCTCAGCGGAAACCTCGGTTCCGGTCGGCAGCACAGACGTCAGGACCACCTCGACGAGCTTGCCGGCCGGGACGTCCTCGATTACACACGAGTTGACAGTTGCCTCCGCCTGACAGAGTGCACCCGCTGGTTGGGCGACCGCGCGATACGCGACCGGCTGTAGGCCAGACACCGGGGGCTCCCACTGCACCAGCAATCGTTCACCAGCCATCGCCTCAACCCTCACGCTCTGCGGTACTGAGGGCGGTGCGGTGAAAGCGGGCACATACTGTTGAACCCAGGGGATGAACGTGGTTATCCGCGTGTAGATCCCGGGGTAGTCAGCTCGACCACATTCGAAACCCACACTGGTCAAACCCGCCAGCATCGGTGTGCCGGCCACATCGATCACCAACGGACTTCCACTGTCGCCCTGACAGGCATCCACTCCGCCCGCCGGAACGCCCGCGCAGATCTCCACGGCGGCGTCGAAGTTACCGCCGTAGAGACCACAGGATGTTTCGCCGGGACCACCCAGAATCTGGATCCCAGCCTGACGCAATTGATTGGAGGGTTGGCCACCGAACTCATCGGCACCCCATCCGCTGACGCTCGCTGCCGTTCCCGCGGCCGGCCACGTTGCCGCATCCAGGCCTACCGGCAGTCGAATCGATGTGACTGTCGGTCCGACGGGAACCGCAGACGCCAACCGCAATAAAGCGATGTCGTTACGGAAATTCGAGGCGTCCCACGACGGGTGCACGATCACCTCGGACACCTGAACCTGATTGCCCGCAGTTCGATCGGATAACGAGGTGATCCCCGCGTGGGCGTCGATCTGGTCACCGCGGAAACCGGCAACGCAGTGCGCGGCAGTGACGATCCACTCCCGGTCGATGATCGAACCCCCGCACAGCCGGTTGTCTGGTTCGACGATCACCAACGCCTGCCAGGGAACCTGCTCCACCGAGATGGGAACACCCCCGACCACGGCGACCGCCCGCTGGCTGGGCGCAACCAGGACACCGGCGAGGGTGACGATGGCCAGCAGCATGACTACGCCGGGGCGGTGCCACAACCCGCGCCACCGCACAGGGGCGTTCATCTGACGTTCATCCGTCCTTTGCTTGCTGGGCGACTGGGCGACCTACGCTCCCCGAGCCTGCTGAACAAACCAGCGCCGGGGCCAGAGCGCACCGAGGTGAACCCGAGGAGTCGAGGACCTGTGAACGAGGAACGACAGTCGGCATCACCGCAGGACACCATGATGCAACACGAGGTGAGCCTTCGACGAGTCCAGCAGCATTTCGTCCAAGCAGCGTGTTCTTGCGGCTGGGTCAGCGCGGCCCGCCGTTCGGAATCCTTGGCAGCCGAAGAGGGCCGTGACCACGCGATCTTGTACGACGGCGCGTTCTCCGCGGAGATCCTCTAGCAGCTACTCGGCCACCACACCCTTGCCGAGAACCACCACTCCGCCATCGCTCACGGTGTATAGGCCTCGGTCTCGCTCCAAGTCGACGCCGATCTGGGTGTTGTCCGGCACCACGACACCTTTATCCAAGATGGCGCGGCGTACCACTGCATTGCGTCCGATGCGAACCCCGGGCATCAACACGCTGCCTTCCACGTAGGCACCGGCTCCAATGACCACGTTCGACGCGACAACGCTGGTCCTGACGTGCGCTCCGGACACGATGCTGCCTGCACCCACCATGGAGTCGTGCGCATTGCCTCCTTCGACGAACTTCGCCGGGGGCAACGGCGGCAAATACGTCAAGATCGGCCAGCGCCGGTTGTACAAGTTGAAGATCGGATGCACGGAGACCAGATCCATATGCGCATCGTGGTAACTGTCGAGGGTCCCGACATCACGCCAGTAACCAGCGTCGCGCGCCGTTGCCCCCGGCACGATGTTCTCGGCGAAGTCGTACACATGCGCCAGTCCTTGGGCCGTGAGTGCGGGGATGATGTTTCCACCCATGTCGTGGACGGAGGCCGGATCAGCCGCATCTGCCCGTAGTGCTTCCAGGAGTACGTCGGTGGTGAAGACGTAGTTGCCCATCGACACGAAGGCTTCGTCTTCGCTTCCCGGGATACCCGGTGGATCAGCGGGCTTCTCCAGGAAGTTGGCGATCGTGCGCCCATCGGGAGCCACCTCGATCACCCCGAAACCATGCGCCTGCGAACGCGGCGTGCGGATACCGGCCACCGTCACACCGGCTCCGCTGTCGATGTGTGCCTCGACCATCTGCATCGCGTCCATCCGGTAGACGTGGTCGGCGCCGAATACCGCCACGTACTCGGGGTTCTCGTCGTAGACGAGGTTCAAGCTCTGGAAGATCGCATCGGCACTCCCGGTGAACCACCGCGGACCAAGGCGCTGTTGGGCTGGCACCGGCGTGACGTAATCCCCGAGCAATGTGGACATCCGCCAGGTTTGAGTCACGTGCCGGTCGAGTGAGTGTGATTTGTACTGGGTGAGGACGCAGACCCGGCGCAACCCCGAATTGATCAGGTTGGACAACACGAAATCGACCAACCGATACGAGCCGCCGAAGGGCACCGCGGGCTTGGCACGGTCGGCGGTCAGGGGCATCAGCCTTTTGCCCTCGCCGCCAGCGAGGACCATTGCCAGAACGTGCGGCTCAGCGCCCACCTTCCCAGGGTAACGGGGACCCGCCCTCCCGTCCCTAGGCTTCGCAATGTGCGCGTAGCGATGCTGACTCGGGAATGGCCGCCGGACATCTACGGCGGCGCAGGCGTGCACGTCGAGCAACTGGTAGCACATCTGCGCGAACTTGCTCACGTCGATGTGCACTGCTTTGGAAAAGCTCGGCCGGACGCACTCGCCCAATCCGTCCCGTCCTATTTATCGGCAGCGAACCCTGCCCTGCAGACACTGGGCGTGGACCTGGGCATGGTCGCGTCGATAGATGCATCGGTGAACCTCGTTCACTCGCACACGTGGTACACGAATCTGGCGGGACATCTGGCTGCATTGCTACAGGGCATCCCGCACGTGCTGACCGCGCACTCCCTGGAACCGCTTCGACCGTGGAAGCGCGAGCAGCTCGGTGGCGGCTACGAGATCTCATCGTGGGTGGAACGCACTAGCTATCTGGCCGCCGACGCCATCATCGCCGTCAGCAACGGCATGCGCTCGGACATCCTCACGGCATACCCCGAGGTGGACCCGGACAAGATCCACGTGGTGCACAACGGGATCGACACCAGCATCTACCGGCCACAGTCCGGCACTTCCGCCCTCGACACATTCGGCATCGATCGCGACAAGCCATTCGCCCTCTTCGTCGGGCGCATCACCCGACAGAAGGGTCTCATTCATCTCCTGCGTGCCGCTCGCCACTTCGACGACCACGTCAACCTGGTCCTGTGTGCCTCCTCCCCGGACACACCGGAGATCGAAGCCGAGATCGGCCAGGCGATCGAAGTGCTGCGAGCGGAGCGCCCGGAGAATTCGATCATCTGGATCGAGGAGCCGGTTAATAGAGACAGCCTCATCGAGTTGCTTTCGCACGCTCGAGTCTTCACCTGTCCTTCCATCTACGAGCCCCTCGGCATAGTGAATCTCGAAGCAATGGCGTGCGAGAGCGCCGTGGTAGCCAGCGCCGTGGGTGGTATCCCCGAAGTGGTGAAGGACGGCGTGACCGGAACCCTGGTCCCGTACGACCCGGAGAACCAAACCGATTTCGAACAGGCATTCGCCGATGCGGTCAACCACCTGATGTCCGACCCCGCCGAAGCAGCGGCCTTCGGTCGTGCGGGTCGCGAGCGCGCCGTTCGGGAATTCAGTTGGACTTCGATCGCCCAGCAGACGATGGACGTCTATAGCCAAGTGATGGACATCGCCGAGAGTCGCCGTTCATGAGTGATGTCGCTGAGCCACTCCCCGGCGTCAAACCCGCACCGCACCGGGTCCTGCTCCTTGGATACGTGCTGTATCTCCTGGGGGCTTTGGCCTTCGCGATCAACGGAACGGTCTCGAAGGCCATACTGCTCAGCGGACTAGATCCGGCGCGCGTATCCCAACTTCGCGTGACAGGTGCTTTCCTCATCCTGCTCGCGTTCGTGGCCGTTACGCGTCCGGAACGTTTGAAGATCGAGCGTCGTGAGTGGCCCTACCTGGTGGCCTACGGAATCCTCGGCGTTTCGATGACGCAATATCTGTACTTCGTGGCTCTGCAATACCTGCCCGTGGGCGTTGCGCTGTTGATCGAATTCACCGCCCCGGTCTTCGTGACCTTGTGGTTCCGATTCGTACTCAAGGAACCCGCTCGGTCAACCGTGTGGCTGGCACTGACCATCGCCCTGCTCGGACTGGCGTTGGTGGCCGAGGTCTGGCGCGGCTTCACCTTCGATGCCATCGGACTCATTGCGGCCTTCGGTGCCGCCCTCGCGCTCAGCACCTACTACATCCTCACCGACCGGCAGGTCCGTTTGCCTGAGCCTCGGGACCCGGTGTCACTCACCATGTGGGGATTCGGCTTCGCGGCACTTTTCTGGGTTGTCGTCCAACCATGGTGGTCCTTCCCATGGTCGGACTTCCAAGGATCGAGCGATCCACAGCTCGGTTCGATTGTTGGTGATCGACCGCTGTGGATCCTCAGTACGTGGATGATCGTGCTGGGCACCGTGGTCCCGTTCTGGTTGGTCGTAGCTTCGATGCGTCACCTACGCGCATCGCAAGCATCGGTCGTCGGACTGACCGAGCCACTGTTCGCAATCATCGTGGCCTGGGTTGTGTTATCCGAAGCCCTGTCCGGCGTGCAACTCGTCGGCGGTGTACTCATCCTCGTCGGAGTGATCCTCGCCGAGCGATCCCGACTACCTCGAAAGGCTCGACAGACCCGATTAACCGCATCGCACGACTGACGACGTCGCGCGAGTAGTCTGCGCGAATGCCCGACCCCCGCGCCATCGACACAGACGGGGTGAGCTTCCCGCTCGGCGGGGACGATAGGCGCAGCACCTCGGCAACCGGACGCGCGATATTCGCCGACTCGATCCGCGCCGTCGATCCGGCTATCGCAGCCCGCATCGAACACACTCGCGATTGGCGAAAGGGCTACATCGCACCGCTGCGCGACATCGTCCTCGCAGCCGCCCAGTCGACCAACAACGCCCTTTCGATCTCTCGGCATGGCCTGGCGTCGGCAGATCAGCGATTCGTATTCCGTCGCGGCGGTGCTGAGACGTCTTTGCGCGATGCCCTCCAGAAATTCACCCGCCCCGGATTCGCCTCGGTGACCGTCCGGGGAAGGTCGGCCCGCGAGGAGGACCTGTCAGTTCCCTATCGCGGACGCCGATTGTTCGGGGACGAACTGCGCAGGCAGGTCGACGCGTGGGTAGAGCGCGGGATCGCCGAGCCGTCCTTCGGATCGGCGATCCACCTCGTATTGGACAACCCCGATTGGCTGGACCTTCGCGACATCGACATCGCACTCCTGGGAGCTGGCGCGGAGATGGCGCCCACCCGGTCCCTACTCCGGTGGGGCGCTCGCGTCCACGCGATCGATCTTCAGCGACAATCCATCTGGGAGCACCTGACCTCGATCACCCGCAACACTGCCGGATCGCTGCGCATCCCCATTCCCCTCGACAGTGAGGGAGCTCCCCCCTTCGTCGTCGGCGGCGATGTCCATCCGGACGACGACCCCACTATCTGCGCATCAGCCGGAGCGGATCTGCTCACCCAGATGCCGGAGATCAGAACCTGGCTTGCAGAGATCGAGCAGCCGTTCGTCCTGGGAACCTATGCATACGCCGACGGAGCAACACATGCCCTCCTATCGGTGGCCAGCGATGCGATCACCACAGACCTCACCACTTCTCGCCAGGACATCACACTCGCCTTCCTCGCCACCCCGACCGACGTCTTCGTGGTTCCCATCGAATGCGTTGAGGAGAGCAAGCGACGGTGGGCAAACCGTGGCATAGGCGGCCTACTGCAGGCCCCACTGCGTCTGGCCAATCAATTCGAACCCAACTACCCCACCACGTTCACCACGCTCAGCGGCCAACGCATCGGTCTCAACGACTCGATCATCCCCCAACAAGGCCCGAACTACATCCTCGCCAAGCGCATCCAACGCTGGCGCGCGCTCGCCGCGCGAGCCGAAGGCGTTCCCGTTTCCCTTAACTTGGCGCCGGCCACCCGCACTCGATCCGTGGTCCGAAATCGCGCTCTCGCCGCCGCCTATGCTGGAGCGGACAAGTTCGGCGTGGAAGTCTTCGATCCTTCCACCTCCACCACATTGATGGCCGCCATGCTGGTGCACGATCTTCGCAATCCACTGTCCTCGGCTAACCCCGCAACCGATCTCGTGAACCCCATGGACCTGTTCGCGCAGGGCGCGAACCACGGAGGACTCTGGCGAGCGGCATACGCGCCTCGCTCGGTGCTGGGAATCGCAGCGCTGCTAGGGATGTTCGAGTCTCGCGCGTAGCGAGACCAAGAGGCACGAGTCTCGCGCGTAGCGAGACCAAGAGGCACGAGTCTCGCGCGTAGCGAGACCA
>CAZQRR010000005.1:19150-33691 GCA_964595675.1 uncultured Rubrivirga sp.
CGAGTCTCGCGCGTAGCGAGACCAAGAGGCACGAGTCTCGCGCGTAGCGAGACCAAGAAATGCGGAACCCGCGCGGCTGGGGGGTTGACGCGCGGGTTCCCGAGGTTCGCCGAGCGAACCCCTGTCGCCGGGGGTGGCGACAGCGCACAGTGTGCCGATGGTGGACACAGTTGTCCGCCAATCGAGGCAATTGCCTCGGCAGATATCGATCCGAGGTCGGCAGATCACTACTCGCTGCGAAGTGCGTCCTGGGACATCAACCATCGTTGCGGTCGCTCAAGGGCGCGCTCGAATGCCAGTTCCGCGGCCCCCACCACGATGCTGTCGTTGCCCAACGCCGGTCCGACCAGGCGTATACCTGTGATCTCCCGAGACAAGGTGAAGCGCAATTCCTCGGTGATCGTGTGCCGGTAATGGTCGAGCAGCACCTCGAGGTGACCAGCGAGCACGATGGTGTCCGGGTTGATCATGTTCACCACGGGGGCAAGACCCTGACCCACAGCGCGTGCAGCGGATGTCAATGCGGCTTGGCAGGTGGGGTCGCCGGCCTGGGCGGCGTACAGCACATCATCGATTCCGGCCGTGAGTGGGTCCAATCCGGCTGCGGACACGATGGTGGTCAGTCCAATGACTGTTTCCAGGCAGCCACGGGCGCCGCACTTGCACGGCGAACCTTCAGGGTCGAATCGGATGTGACCGATCTCCCCGGCGAAGCCCGAAGCCCCGGTGAGCGGTTCACCGTCGATGATCACTCCGCCACCGATACCCACATCGCCCGAGACGAACAGCATGACCTTGCTGTCCCGACCAGCACCTCGGGTCCATTCGGCCATCGCACCGAGGTTCGCATCGTTACCGAGGAGCACAGGCATGTCGGCACCGAATCGTTCGCGCATGGCCTCACCGACGATCACTCCGAAGGGCATGTCCACCCAACCCAAACTGGGAGCGCGGTGGACAACGCTTCGTGGCGGAACACCACCAGGGTCGATAACCCCAGGCATGGCGCAGCCCACGCCAACCCACAGCACGTGGTCGGGAAGTTCCTCCGCGATCTCCGAACTGCCCGCTACAACCCGAGCGGCGACTTCATAGGGATCGGTCGAACCTCGACGATGTTCCTTGGACCACCGATGCAGGATCGTCCCGCCGAGTCCTTCGACCACGGCAACGCTGGAGTCCGGGCGTAGATCCCATCCGATGACGGCCACCGCGTCCGGGACTGCGCGCACCATCAACGATGGTCGGCCCACCGCGCCGGATGCGCCGGCACTCTCCTCGACCACGCCCGCAGTCACCAACTCGGTCACGATCGCCGCGACTGTGCTTCGATTCAAACCCGTTGCATTCACCAAGTCGGACCGGCTCACGGCACCTGCGGAATGCACGGCCCGCAACACCCGTGACAGGCCGCCCCCGTCAATCACCGGTACAGAGCTTCCCTGGCCACGCGGTACTGCTCGCGAACAACCGGAACCGGATCCGCGGCACGTTCGATGGTCTCCCCGTCGCGAACTGCAGGCCACGCAGGGATGTCGTCGCCGAGCAGAACCCAGGCGGCCTGTCGTGCTGCGCCGTCCGCTACGTATTCACCCGCCGGTGGGACTTGCACAGGAACCGTGACCAATGTCGCGGCAACGTCCACTACTGCGGGATTCGCTGCTGCTCCTCCCACCATGAGGATCCGCCGAGGCGTGACGCCAACAGCAACAAGCGCATCCACCGCATCGGCGAGACCACCGAGCATGCCTTCTACTGCAGCCCTTGCGACATTGGCCGAAGTGAGGTTGTCCCTGCTGATCCCGTGCAGTGAGCCTCGCGCATCAGGCAGGTTCGGTGTTCGTTCACCGTCGAAGTACGGGAGCATCGTCAGGCCTCCGGCACCTGGAGCGGCCCTTAAGGCAAGACTCGCGAACTCGTCCATATCGACGCCTAGCAGCTCGGCGGTGCTGGTGAGAACGCGAGCGGCGTTCAAGGTGCACACCAAGGGCAGGAAGCGACCACTCGCATCGGCGAAACCTGCTACCAGTCCTGTGGGATCTGCGGTGGGTGAGTCGGATCCGGCGAATGCGGTGCCCGAGGTTCCCAGTGAGACGACCACATCACCGGGACCGATTCCCAACGACAGTGCCGCACCCATGTTGTCGCCGGTTCCCGGTCCCAACAGGATCGGATCGGTGCCACTGACGCCCAATTGGGCGCGTGCTTTCCCACCGAGTTCACCGATCGCCTCGGCCGGTCCGGCGACTCTGGGAAGTCGGACGTCGTGGCCGAGAGCCATCGTCACGATGTCGCGGCGATACTTACCGGTTGCCGGAGACCAGTAGCCAGTGCCGCTGGCATCACCCCGGTCGGTTACTGCTTCTGCGGGACGATCGGCCAGCAACCAGGTGAGGTAGTCGTGCGGCAGCATGATCTGCTCGGTCCGCGCTGCGTTATCTGGCTCATTGCGTGCCATCCAGCGCACCTTGCTCACCGTGAAGGCAGCCAACGGGACGCTGCCAACAGCCTGCGCCCACGCCGCCGGGCCACCGAGTTCGTCGGTGAGTTGTTGGGCATCGCCCGCCGAGCGGGTGTCGTTCCACAGCAACGCGGGCCGCACCACGTCTCCTGCGCTATCCAGCGCAACCATCCCGTGCTGCTGACCGGCGACCGCGATCGCGGAGACCCCGTCGAGCAGTCCACCCGAACACGCCTGCACGAACGCACGCCACCACGCGCCCGGATCCACCTCGGTGCCATCGGGGTGCGGGGCACGGCCCTCGCGGATCCACGCTCCGGTCCGGGCGTCCCGGATGACCACCTTCACCGACTGGGTGGAGGTGTCCACCCCTGCAACAAGGCTCTGCGAGTTCTGCGTCACGGGGGAACCGTGCCACATCCCTCGAAGCTGCGTAACTCGGACTTGTAGGACGACCTACATCTTTGTAACCTGGCGACGTGCTCGAACCCGCCCAGATAGCCGCCGGTATTCGGCGCCGCGTCCTCGCCCACGTCCTCGCCAACAACGGCGGGTACCTCAGCCAGGCCTGCTCGGCCGCGGAGTTGCTCGCAGTCCTCTACGGCTCCGTTGTCCGGCTCTCACCCACCGACGGCCCGCTCCACCCGTCGGCCTTCGACTCCGTACCCGGTCCCGGAGCACCGCGGGTATCGGGGGGTGTCTTCCACGGCGCGCCCGGCCCGGACCTGGATCGATTGATCATCTCCCCGGCCCACTACGCGCTCGTGGTCTATGCCGCCCTGATCGAGGCCGGGCGATTGGACGAAGCGGGTCTGGACCAGTTCAACAAAGACGGCTCCACAGTCGAGATGATCGGTGCGGAGCATTCGCCCGGATTCGAGACCACCACCGGTTCACTCGCGCAGGCGTTGTCCACCGCCGGTGGCATCGCACTGGGTCGTCGCATGAAGAACGAGACCGGTCGGACTTTCGTCTTCATGAGCGACGGGGAGTTCCAAGAAGGCCAAACGTGGGAGGCCATTCAGGCCCTGGCCTACTACAACCTGGACACCGTGCGCGTGGTCGTAGACGTCAACCGTGCGCAGTGCGATGGCCCGATGGACTCTGTCATGACGATCGAGCCGTTGGCCACCAAGCTGAAAGCCTTCGGTGCAAGCGTGGATTCGGTCGATGGTCACAGCATCGACGCATTGACCACGGCACTGGAGCGACCGACGGGCAGGCCGCATTTCGTGCTCGCCTACACCGATCCCGCACGCGGGGTTCCGTTGCTCAATGAACGTCGTCCGGTACTGCACTATCTGCGATTCACCGGACCCGAGGAACGCGCCAAGTATCAGAAGTTCTACGACGACGTCCTCATCGGGAGTGCCTCATGACCGATCGCAACAGCGTGGACGGGGTCGAGATCGTCACGCGCCCGCATGTGGAGAACTTCATCCGTTGGTCTGCCGACAAACCCGAGGTAGTGGTTCTCAGCGCGGATCTGACGAATTCGTGCGAGGTAGGCAAGTGGCGAGACACCTACCCCGAGCGCTTCTTCTCGATGGGAATGGCCGAGCAGAACATGCTCGGTTTCGCTGCAGGTCTCGCCCGAGAAGGATTCGAGCCTTGGCTGCATACGTTCGCCGTTTTCCTCTACCGGCGTCCACTCGATCAACTCCAGATGTCGATCGCCTACCCCAACCTGAAAGTCCGACTGGTCGGATTCCTCCCCGGAATCACCACACCCGGTGGAGTCACGCATCAGGCCATTGACGACATCGCAGTCGTGCGAGGGATCCCGAACATGACAATCCTCGAGACGGGCGACGCGACCGAGGTGGAATCGGTGATCGACGTCGCCCACGCCATCGACGGTCCGGTCTATATCCGCATGCTCCGCGGTGAAGTGCCGCGTCTGTTCCCCGAGCCCATGCGCTTCAACACCGCGCGCGTTCTTTCCCTCGGTGGTGAATCGCTGGACGATCCAGCGGATTTGGTGATCCTCACCTCCGGCATCGAAACTGAGGAAGCGTTGCGCGCCGTTCCTGCACTACAGGCGGCGGGCGCACGCATCACACACCTGCACATCTCGACCCTCAAGCCCTTCACCGACCCCACCGTGCTCGCTGCACTCAAGTCCGCGACCCATGGCGTCATCACAATGGAGAACCACCTGATCACTGGCGGCCTGGGGTCGGCTGTCGCCGAGGTCATGGCCGATTCCGGAATCGGGACACCCCTGCATCGCATCGGCCTGAATGACACCTATGCACATGGTGCATCCCAGGCCTACTTGCTGCGTGAGTACGACCTCGATGCGATGTCCTTGGTTCGCACGGCTGGACGCGCAATGGATCGGACGTTCGATATCGACGCAGTCGATCTCGCACCGGTACGCATCGCAGCGACCCACAGCAGCGCGAAGGTCGAGGCACTGTGACGAACATCCCGAACGAACGCGACAACGAGCGCATCGAGATCGATTACCGGATCGTGGTCGGTGAACCGAGGGAGGTTGCGGATTCGATCCGTGTCGAGCAGACGATCGAGTTCCCCTTCGATCTGGCCCCTGAGTGGATTCAGGAGACGGTGGTCGGTCGAATCGAGCACCTCGAGGGAAGCAACGTCACGATCTCCTACGACCAGGGGGTCACCGGTGGTGGAATCACCCAATTGCTGAACGTGCTGTGGGGGAACGTCTCCTTGTTCCCCGGCGTTCGCATCACCGGTCTGCGGCTTCCAGATTCGTATCTCGCCCAGTTCCGCGGTCCGCGCTTCGGCATCGCTGGTCTTCGCGAACTCCTCGAGGCTCCCACGGGTCCACTCATCTGCACTGCGGTGAAGCCGATGGGCACGAGTTCGCAAGGTCTCGGTGAGATGGCCGCCACGATCGCCCGATCGGGCTTCCACATCATCAAAGACGACCATGGTCTGGCCGATCAGCCCTGGGCCCGCTGGAAGGAGCGCGTACGCGTGATCGCCGATCACGTCAACGCCGCTCGCGAACAGGCCGGGACCACATCGCTGTACATGCCGAGTTTGAACGTGCCCGCCGACCGCATCCTCGATGCCGCGCACGAGGCCAAGGAGATCGGTGCTGGAGCGCTCTTGGTACTGCCCGGTGTGTCCGGATTCGATGCGATGCGGATGCTTGCCGACGACGATTCACTCGCGCTACCGATCATGGCGCACCCGTCCTTCCTAGGCTCGAACGTGGTGAACCCCGACCAGGGAATCGACCACGGCATCATGTTCGGCACGTTGATGCGGCTCGCCGGGGCGGATATCGCGATCTTCCCCAACTACGGCGGCCGTTTCAGTTTCTCCCCGGCCGAGTGCGCACGGATCAAGGATCTGTGTCATGCGCCCCTCGGTGCGATCGCGCCTTCCTGGCCGAGCCCCGGTGGCGGCATGACCTTGGATCGCCTCAGTGAGATGACCGACTTCTACGGAACCGACGTTGCTTTGCTCATCGGTGGCGCACTGCACCGCGGCGACCTTGCCACGAACTCCCGCGGCATGGTCGAAGCGCTCAAGGAGTAACGGAAGCAGTTCCCTCTAGCGGGGGAAAGCTCCGGCAACGCCACCATCCACGGTTAGCACCGAGCCGGTGGTGCGGGAGGACCGGTCGGACAACAAGAAGGCGACGGACTCGGCAACGTCCACCGTCGTCACGTGCCGGCCCAGGAGATTGCGCGAGGCGTAGAAGTCCTCTAGTTCTTCCGGTGCGATGCCGTGCGCTGCAGCACGCTCTTCGCGCAGGCCTCCCTCCCACAACTTGGAGTTGTCGAAGACGGCATCGGGATTCACCGCATTGGACCGAATCTGGTGCTTGCCGCCTTCGATGGCTGCGATTCGCATCAGTTGGATCATGCCGGCCTTGGACACTGAGTAGGCACCGAAACCGGCACCGGGTCCGAAGGCGTTCTTGCTCGCCACGAACACCAAAGAGCCACCCAGACCCTGCACTTGCATCGCGCGCATCGCTTCTCGAGTGAGCGAGAACGCACTCGTCAAGTTCACCTGTAGCGCACTCTGCCACTGCTCATCGGTCAACTCGACCAAGGTTCCCGGTACGCCGATACCCGCGTTGAGCACCACACCGTCGAGCCCACCGAAATGGCGCACGGCCCGGTGCACGGTCGTGGCTGTGACACTCGAATCGGACTGATCGCCGGCCACGACCACCGGCTCGGTAGCACCCGCTGCCACCAAAGAAGCACCGACCTCATCCAATCCAGCAGCGTCCAGATCGGCGAGTACGAGCGAGCAGCCCCGCTTGCCGAGTTCGAGTGCGATTCCTCGGCCGATTCCCGAGGCTGCCCCGGTGACGATCACGATGCGCCCGGCAAACTCGGCTGGTGCTGGTTTCAAAGTGAGCTTGTACAACTCCATCGGCCAGTAATCGAACCGGAAGGTCTCGCTATCGCTGAGCGGTTCCGGGGTTCCGAAAGCCTCCACCACCGTGCGAGCCACATCATGCGTGTGCACGGCGATATCCGCAGCTACAGCCGCGTCCTTGATAGACGTTCCCGTGGTGACCGCACCGAGACCTGGCACGAGCATCACGCGCGGCATCGGATCGTGCGGGCCGTACCCCTCGGGCAACAGCGTGCGATTGCGCTCCACGTACTCCAGATAGTCACGGCGGTAGCCGGACACGGCGGATTCGACCTGTCCCAGGTCGGGCACCACGAGCGAACGCGGCTTTATACGCAGCATGTGATCGGCGCTGGACACTCCTCCGGCCACGATCTGCTCGACCTTCGGATGGTCGGCAACGTCGCGAAGTCGGTCATCGACCCGCAGTATCCGATGCCCGGTGGCGCTCACCGCGCCACGCAGGTGCAAGAGCAAGGTCCGCAATTCATCGTCTGGGATGTCGTCGTGACGGGGTGGTGGGCCATCGGCTATCGCATGGGCGGCCACGAAGTCGCGGGCCTGGGCCACGACATCCATCGTGCGCTGGTAGCACTCACCCGATGTCGCACCCCAGGTGATGAGTCCGTGGTGTGCAAGGACCACGCCCTCGTAATGGGCGAGATCACCGACGATCGCACTTAGTTCGAATCCCGGACGCATCCAATCCACGTACGCGAATCCCTCTCCGAGCGCTTCGAGGGTGACCTGCTTACCGTCGGCGTGGTTGGTGAGTGCGCAGATGGCGTCGGCGTGGACATGGTCGATGTGGGTAAACGGTAGGAATGCATGCAGCAGCGTTTCGATGGACGGTCGGCGCGAGGAGGGATCAAGGAGAGCGCGGGTGACCAGATCGGTCATTTCCTCATCGCTCATCTCCCCGCGGTCGCGCAGCGCGATCAACTCCTGCAGGCGAAGTCCGGGATAGTCGGAGAGAACCGATCCGCGCATATCCGCGCCAGAGCCCTTGACCCACATCACCTGCTGCTCACGGCCGAGGTGATCGGTGATGCTGCCCTTGGCCGAGGTGTTGCCACCGCCGTACACAACCAGGGAGGGGTCGTCCCCGATCCGGTTCGAGCGTTCGACCAAGTCGGCTAGCGGCGCCGGCACGGTTTCAGGCCTCATGCGAGCTCACTTTCTGAAAACACGCCTCCAGGAACCAAGGACTCAACCGTCACTCCCTCGGCTGGTTCCACCACTCCCTGTTCGGTGACGATCGCCGAGATGTACTTCGCGGGGGTTACATCGAATGCCGGGTTGAAGCCTTGCGCTCCGGGAGGAGCCACGAATTCGGCATGGAAGGCGGTCACTTCCTCGCCATCTCGAAGTTCGATCTCGATCGATTCTCCCGACGGTGTGGACAGGTCCACGGTGGACGACGGAGCGGCGACCACGAACGGGACACCCGCCGCCGAGCATCCGAGGGCCACACCGACCGAGCCGATCTTGTTCGCGGTATCACCGTTGCGGGCGATGCGATCGGCGCCGATGATCGCCACATCCGCCAAACCGCGCAGCAGAGTGGAGGCGGCGGCTCCATCGACCTGAACCACGTGCGGTATGCCGTCGTGCGTGAGTTCCCACGACGTGAGTCGCGAGCCCTGCAGAAGCGGGCGCGTCTCGTCCGCGTAAACCATCTCCACTTCACCGCGCTCGTGCAGTTCTCGCACGATCCCCAGCGCGGTTCCCCACGCTGTAGTGGCGAGGGACCCGGTGTTGCAGTGGGTGAGGATGCGCAGGGGACGACGAGTGGTGTTCGCCAGGATCCAGTCGGCTCCCTTGCGGGAGAGTTCGCGGTTGGCGGCTTCATCCTCCTCGGCGATCAGGTGGGCCTCGGCGAGCACCGAATCGACCCCGGCATCGACGAACGGTCGGACCCGGTCCACGCCCCATGCCAGATTGACCGCGGTCGGGCGGGCATCACGAATACGGTCGATCTCACCGGCCAGGCGCGTGGCATCCCAGTTCTCCCGCTCCCCCTGGAGCATCGCCAAGGCGACGCCGTATCCACCGACCGCGCCGAGCGCCGGAGCGCCACGGACCACCAGGCGGACGATCGCGTCCACCAGCTGATCGACGGTGGTGCAGCGCATGGAGGTCTCAAGTGCAGGCAACTGGGTCTGGTCGATCAGGACTATCGAGTCCTGCGCCCACTGGACCGCCCGGATCTGTGACACCTTGCCTCCAACACAACAGTTGTCCTACAACTCGTGGCTAGGCTAACGCAGGGAGGAGTCACCCTGATGCCCAGTTCCGCCACAAAGGCACGCACCCCGCTCGCCCGCCAGATCGCCGAGGACCTGCGCCGACGCATCGTGGCCGGCGAGTTCACTCCCGGTGCTCGGTTGCCCAGCGAAGCCGAGTTGTGCGAGCACTACCGCGTATCCCGGGTGACCGTCCGAACGGCGGCCAAGTCTTTGGAGTCGCAGGGACTCGTGGACATCCGACACGGCTCGGGGATGTACGTCGTTGACTTCGGTGGTCAGATCCGTTCGGGTCTGCAGGAGCTGCGCTCGATAACCGAGACCATCGAGGAACTCGGCCTGGACGCGAAGGTGCGCCGCGTCTCGCTCACCCGCAGACGAGCCGAGGCCAACGAAATCGCGCGCTTGGACCTTGCAAACGACGACGAAGTCGTGGCCGTGCACCGCGAGATCCTGGCCGACGGCCAGGTGGTGGCCGTGTCGATCGACGCCATCCCCGCGCACCTGGTTCCCATCAGCGAGGACGCGACTCTCGGCAACGGATCGGTGTTCGCCCTACTCGATCGCATCGGTTTGGTCCCCGTACGAGCACTCGCGGAAATCCACGCAGTTCGCGGGACGGATGTGCCGATTGCTGAAGGTCACGTGGCGGACGAGCTACTCATACTGCTCGATCAGGTGCACTATGACCGTTCCGGACAGCCCGTCGCATATAGCAAGACCTACTTCGTGGAAGGACGCTTCCAGTTCGTCATCCTGCGCACCCGCTGAACCGGATCACATGGATTCACTCAACCCCATCACTGCGTGACCACGCGTGCCAAGGACGGCACCCTCATCGTCGGCGAGCATCCCCGCAGGATCCGCATGAGTTCGGACTTCTCGGTCGAGTCCACCGCCAAACGCCACCGGAACTTCACCGCCACCCAAGTCTTCGCGTACTTGCACACCGCTCGCTCGGGCAACCACTCGGCGGGATCGCGATCGGACTTACTTCGGTTGGACGATGCTGAGACGGCGATAAGCGCACCAGGGAAACCGAGATCGTTAGCGAAGCGTTCGCGCGTGGCTGGGTTCCACCGCCACGCACCGGAATCCCAAGCCTCCTTGAGCGGAACGTAGTGATCGATATCGAAGGAACTCGAATTACTCGTCACATCGCCGTCGTACATCGAACGCCACCTGCCCCCCAGCACATCGCATCCAGCTACCTGACCAGCGATACGCTCATCGATCAGCACTTGCTCACGGGTATTGCAGCCGTCGGCATCGAGGTCCGACCAATGCCGAAACAGCTCGCGGTCGTAGCCAGAAGCGCGCTCAGCGGACACGGGCAGTGAATTCAACACACGAATGGCATCACGACGAGTGTCCGCCAATGCGGGAGAAGCGAAGATCCCCCCAACTAGAGCGACCAGCACAGTTGCGCGCACGGCACTACCTAGTAGCCCCCCAGCCATTGCTCTACTGTGTCAGATCACGGCCAGGGGTGCGCAACTACGCCTCGCTGAAGGACTCAACCGCCTCCGGCGATCCCATCAGCAAGATCTCATCACCAGCTTCGAGTGTGGTGTAGCCGTCGGCATGGGTGAATTCGCTGGACCCAGCCTTGCGAATACCCACGACGGTGACTCCGTGCTTGGCTCGAATGTTGCTGGTTTTGAGTGTCATGCCCACGAAGTACTTGGAGACATGGGTGCGCGCGAGCACCCAGTCCGGCGCCACCTCGATGTACTCGGTGAGGCGACCACTCAACAAGTGGGCGATGCGCTCACCCATGTCGTGCTCGGGTTGAACCACACGGTGTGCTCCGATGCGCTCAAGAATTCGTGCATGTTGCGGGTTCTGGGCCTTCGCCCAGATGTCCGGGATGCCTAGGTCGACGCAGACCGAGGTCGCCAGGATGCTCGCCTCCTGGTCGCTGCCGATCGCGATGACGGCTCGGCGGAAGTCGGTAGCACCCACCTGACGCAGCGCCTCCTCGTCGGTGGCATCCGCGGCAACCACATTCGGGATATGCGAGGACGCACGTTGCACCAACGCCATGTCCCGATCCAGGGCGAGCACCTCGGTGCCGGTGTGCAGCAATTCGTCGATGATGGACTGGCCGAAACGGCCGAGCCCGATAACCAGGACGGGTTCTCGATTCTTAGCCAACGATCATCCTTTCCTCGGGAAGGCGTACCAAGGTCGCCTTCGATCGTGCTGCGAGTGCGACTGCCAGGGTCAAGGGACCCAGTCGGCCGATGAACATGAGGAGGGCGATGAGTACCTTGGCCGGGTCGGCCAACTCCGGGGTGATGCCCAAGGACAGACCGACCGTGCCGAACGCGGAGACAACCTCGAAGACCACCTGCTCGAAGGAGAAGGGGGTCAAGGCCATGACCGCGAAGGTGAAAACCGCCACGATTCCCGCGCTCAACGTCACGACCGACAGGGCCTGACGTTGCCCGTCTAAGGAGATACGCCTGTTGCCGATAGTTGCTTCCGTGCGTCCGCGCACCTCCGCCCACACCACGAAGAGCAGCAGCCCGATCGTTGTGACCTTGATGCCACCGGCGGTTCCTGCGCTGCCACCACCGATGAACATGAACACGTTCGTCAGGAACAGGCTCTCTGGCTGAAGGGCCACTTCCGGTACGGCATTGAATCCTGCGGTGCGGGTCATCGCGGATGTGAAGAACGCCAACAGCAACTGCTGAGACCGGCTCGCGCCAGCGAATGTTTGAGGATGATCGTGTTCGGCGAGCCAGAAAGCGATGGTTCCGATCAACAGCAGGGTTGCACTGACAGCCAAGGTCACGCGAGTCAGAACGCTCCAGGAGTGCGGGGTGCGCCACCTGCGCACCAACTCCAAGACAACCGGGAAGCCAAGGCCGCCGAGGATCACCGCGATGCTGACCGCACCGAGGATCCACGGATCGGCCACGAAGCGCTCGAGACTTCCCGCGTAAGGGGAGAAACCGGCATTGTTGAAAGAGGAGATCGCGAGGAACAGACCGTCGTAGAGGCTCCGTGCCAGCCCTTCGTCATAGATGCTCGACAGCCGCCATGCGATGACCACCAGGACCGCGAGTTCGATGACTGCCGCGAAGACCGCGATGCGTACGACGATTCCACGCACGTCCTGAACCGACAGTGACTTGGTCTCCACAGCCAGGGCCCTTCGTGCGCGAAGACCGGCTCGACGGAAGAAGACGAGCGCGAACAAGGTTGCAATCGTCATGATGCCGAGTCCTCCGACCTGGATGAGCAGCAAGATGACGACCTGTCCGAACGGCGACCAATACGTGCCGGTGTCCACAACGGTCAATCCGGTGACGCTCACCGCAGACGTTGCGGTGAAGAAGGCATCCACCACGGAGGGGGACTCGACAGCTCGCGAACTGAACGGAAGGAGCAACAGGAGTGTTCCGATGGCAATCGCGGCAGCGAATCCGATAAGTACGACTTGTGCGGGATGGCTCACGATGCCACGTGCTCGATCCATCGCCACCTCGTCGGTGCCTGCCTTGAACGCGTCTCGAGGGTGAGTGCGCCAGCCGACTAATGTACGCCCGTGCTCCGATCACGCTTCGAACAGGTTCGAGAGATCGTCGCGTTCGAGAAGCCCACCCTCGATTCCCGCAAACGAGTTCTACAACGTGCGGCAAGCCTCGGAGATATTCGCAAAGCGGCCAAGCGCTTCACCCCGCGCGCGGTATTCGACTACACCGACGGTTCGGCCGGTGAGGAATTGGCGCTGGCTCGGCAGCGGCAGACGTTTCGCTGTATCGAGTTTCGCCCGAATGCACTCACCGACGTGTCTTCGATCGATACGTCGACCACGTTCCTCGGGAGGAAGGTCGACCTCCCCATCGGTTTCGGTCCAACCGGTTTCACCCGGATGATGCACCACGCCGGAGAGCGGGCCACTGCGTCCGTGGCAGCTGAGAACGGTCTGGTTTTCGTTCTGTCCACGCTGGGCACCACGAGCCCGGAAGACCTCAAGGCCGCGGCTCCCGATGGGAACAACTGGTTCCAGCTCTACATCTCCAAGGACCGCTCGATAACCCACGATCTACTGGATCGAGTGGAGGCGGCTGGTTACGACACCATCGAGTTGACGATCGACACCCCCGTAGGCGGAGATCGACGCCGTGACATCCGCAACGGACTCACGGTGCCACCGAAACTCACGCCGGCCACCGCGATCAACATGGCCCTGCACCCCACCTGGGTGTGGCATGCGCTCACCACCGAACCGCTGGAGTTCGCGTCACTGAAGAACTCCGAGGGCACGGTCGGCGAACTACTCAGTCGGGTTTTCGATGCCTCGCTGACCATCGACGACGTCGCCTGGCTGCGCGAGAGATGGAAAGGTCACCTGGTCGTCAAGGGGGTGCAAAGTGTCACCACCGCAACGGAACTCGCGAACGCCGGCGTGGACGCCCTCGTGTTGAGCAACCACGGCGGCAGGCAACTCGACCGTGCGCCGGTTCCGCTGGAGTTGTTGCCGGATGTTCGAGCGGAAGTCCCTAGCGAGGTCGAGGTCTATATCGACGGTGGCATAACCGACGGGGCCGATGCTCTTGCCGCTATCGCGCTGGGTGCACGCGGGGTGTTCGTTGGTCGCGCGCACCTTTACGGGCTCATGGCCGGTGGACGAGCAGGTGTGCAGAAAGTGGTCGACCTTTTCCGTGAGCAGATCACAACGCAGATGGCGCTGCTCGGGGTCAGGAACCTTGAAGAGCTCACCCCGGACCATGTCCGGCTGCGCGCTACTCCGCTTCGATAGGCGGCGTGCCCCTCTCCTTGGCACCCATCACCAAACTGCGATGTGCTGCCGCCCCACTTGCACTGAAGACCGAAAACAAGTTATCTTGTTAGCGTGCTTGATGAGCCGATAATCGCTCAGTCAGCCCTCAAGCACGGCTTGGGTCGTGAAGAGATCCTCCACGCGTACCGAAATCCCATCCGCGTCTGGGATCTTGGTGAGGGTTTCACGATGATGATCGGAGCGAATCATGCAGCGATCGTCCTCGAAATCGGTTATGTCGAAGGTGACACGGCTACGGTGATCGTGCACGCAATGCGTGCTCGCGAGAAGTTCTTGAGGTGATGAAAATGCCACGTAGTGTTGACGAGATTCTGCAGCATGCTGATGAGTTGGCGGCGCGATTTGAGCAATACGAGCCGAGTGACGCCGACGAGTTGGACCCAGCCGCTGTAGCGATGCTGCGAGAAGCCGTTCAAGCACGCTCAAATGCCGAGCGACACATCATTGAAGCAGTCCGCAAGGCGCGCCACGCAGGAATCACGTGGACGACCATTGGACTGTTCATCGGAACATCCGGTGAGGCTGCGCGTCAACGCTATGCGGACAAGGTTGCGTAAACGACATCGCTCGAAGACCGCCGGATCACATCCGGCTGCGCGCTACTCCGATTCGATAGGAAGCGTCACGGTCTCACTCCTGGCCACTACGTG
>CAZQRR010000006.1:0-1706 GCA_964595675.1 uncultured Rubrivirga sp.
ACCTCGAGGAAGGAGATGGTGCCGTCGGTTCCGATGAGGAACTCGCAGGTGCCGGCGCCGTAGTAGCCGGCTTCCTTGACGATCGCCTTGCTCGCGGCGTAGAGATCCTCGCGCTGCTTGTCGGTGAGGAATGGTGCCGGTGCTTCCTCAACGAGCTTTTGGTGCCGGCGCTGCAGCGAACAGTCACGGGTGGAGACCACGACCACATTCCCGTGCTGATCGGCGAGCACCTGAGTCTCGACGTGCCGGGGCTTGTCGAGGTAGCGCTCCACGAAGCACTCACCTCTGCCGAAGGCGGCAACGGCCTCGCGCACTGCGGAGTCGTACAACTCGGGGATCTCCTCGAGGGTGCGTGCGACCTTCAGACCGCGGCCACCACCGCCGAATGCGGCCTTGATGGCGACCGGCAGGCCGTGATCCTTGGCGAAGGCGACGACTTCGTCGGCGCCTTCGACCGGATCGGGTGTGCCGGGAACCTGTGGTGCGCCCGCGCGCTGGGCGATGTGACGGGCGGAAACCTTGTCGCCCAGGTCCTTGATGGCCTGCGGGGGTGGGCCGATCCAGATCAGGCCGGCGTCGATGACGGCTTGGGCGAAGTCGGCGTTCTCTGACAGGAAGCCGTAGCCCGGATGCACCGAGTCCGCCGCGGCTTGTTTGGCAGCGGCGATGATCTTCGGAATGTCGAGGTAGGACTCCGCAGCGGTCTCGCCACCGAGCGCATACGCCTCATCGGCCATGTGCACGTGCAGCGCGTCGCGGTCGGGATCGGCGTACACCGCCACCGAAGTCAGGCCTTCGTCGCGGCACGCGCGAATCACCCGGACTGCGATCTCGCCACGGTTGGCGATCAAGACCTTGCGCATGGATGCGGACTCTAGCGGTGCGCAGGGGGCTCGGGCGTGGGCATGTTCCACAAGGTGGTCCATCTCACGCCGAGGTCAGCGAGGAGGCGTCGAAGCGTGGGTAGGGAGATGCCTACGACATTCGATGGATCGCCGTCGATGCCCGCGATGAAGGCACCACCGAGACCGTCCAGGGTGAAACCTCCGGCCACGTGCAAGGGCTCACCGGTAGCGAGGTAGTCGTCCATCTCCGCATCGGTCATGGTGCCCATGTGCACGAGCGTGCTGCAGGTGGCGCTGGAGGTTCGGTTGCTGTTCGTATCGATCACGTGATGGCCGGTGTGCAGTGTTCCGGTGCGGTTGGCCATCAGTTGCCAACGTTCCTTCGCGACTTCCGGAGTTCCGGGTTTGCCATACGCGGTGCCATCGAGTTCGAACACCGAATCACACCCGACGACGAGTGCCGGCCCATCGATCTCCGCCGCCACCTTCTCGGCCTTGGCCTGCGCAAGGACCAGCGCAAGTTGTTGTGGAGTGGCATCGGGCAGGGCGGCCTCGATCGCCTCCTCGTCCACGTCACTCACGATCACCTCGGGTTCGATGCCCGCTGCGCGCAACACCTGCAGCCGTGCCGGTGAGCGTGAGGCGAGGATGAGGCGGACCATGTGATGTCGCGCTACTGCTGCGGGAAGGAGGAAGCGCGCCATGCCCCTGGCCCTGGGCTGAGCGTCGGGCGCATCATCGCTGCACGGTTCGACCAGTGGCTCGGAGGATTGGGTTGCACAATCTCGGTGCCAGGTAGTCGCGTGAGCAATGAGATGACGATCGCAAGTTCGGTGTCGGTGGGGTTACCGGCGGTGACCG